>JBBQFA010000043.1:0-12168 GCA_038321515.1 Thermoleophilia bacterium
TGGGGCAGGCGCCGTCGCAGAGGCCGCAGTCGATGCAGGCCGCGGGATCGCGACGGATCCTGAAGAGGCTGATCTTCGCCAGCAGTCCGAGCAAGGCGCCGGTGGGGCAGAGGTACTTGCAGAAGAAGCGTTCGTACACCAGGGAGCCGGCGAGCGAGAGGATCAGCACCGCGAGCCCGATGCCGAACTCGACGAAGAGCTTGTCCGAGGTGAGATGCGCCCAGGCCACCCAAGGGTCGTATGGGCGCATGACGAGTGTCGCCGCCTGCCACGACCAGAGAGCGAAGAAGGCGAGCACGGCGTACTTGAGCCAGCGGGCGATGCGGTCGACGGATCGGGGGATGGTCCGGCGACGCTTGATCAGTCTGCGCCCGAGCGCGCCGAACATGCCCTGGAGCGCACCCAGCGGGCAGATCTGCCCGCAGAACGAGCGCCGGTAGACGACGGCCATCGCCAGCATGCCGATGAGGAGGATCACGGCGCTGGCGGCGGTCTGCCGGATGAATCCGTCGCCGGTCAGCAGGGAGTAGAGCGTCTCCACGCCGCCGAGCGGGCAGAGGGCGTCGACGCCGGCCGGCTTGCCGGAGCGGCCGGCCGTCTGGTGGAGGGTGAAGATCGTCGTGATCGCGACGAGGATGCCGCCGAGGATCGTCCAGCGGATCCAACGCACCCGTTGCTGCGCCGCCTTGTCCGCGCGTTCGTACGCCACGCCAGCTCCCTCCCCGGGGCGACTCGAGGGTCGCCGTGATCAGCGTCAAGCAAGGATACGGGCAAGTTGTGAAGGACTTCTGAATCGGGTCCGTGGAGGCGCGGCGGCGCAGGTGGCGGAGAGGGAGGGATTCGAACCCTCGAGGCAGGTAACCCCGCCCACGCGATTTCCAGTCGCGCTCCTTAAGCCAGCTCGGACACCTCTCCGCGGAGCCTCGGGGTGTGCGCCCGAAGCGGACGAACAGTATACGACAGGGTGTGGGGGCGGGGTACCGCTCAGCCTTGGCGGCCGGATCGCAGGATCCCCCTGGGGACGAGCAGCAGCACGGCCACGAGCGCCAGCAGCGAGAACACGGCGGCCGTCTTCAGCGCGTCGCCGATGCCGGCCGCCATCGCCTCCGACACGGCCCTGAGGACTCTGAGCTTCAGGTCGGGCGGCAGCGACTCGAAGATCTCTCGCGCCAGCCGGGTGTTGCGGAACGCGTCGTCCGCCTGTGTCTGCTGGAGCGGGGTGAGGTGCGCGGCGGTTACCTGGGCCTGGAGCCCTGCGTTCTGGAAGCCGCGGTACAGCGCGGCGAGCACCGCGACCCCGAAGGCGCCGCCGACCATACTGCTCATCTTGAAGGCGCCGGACGCCGCCCCCGCCTCTTCCGGCGGCGCGTGCCCAACGGCGGTGTCGCTGAGCGGCGTAGAGAAGAGCCCGATGCCCACGCCCTGGATGAAGATGCCGGCGGCCATCCACCAGTACGGCGTGGAGGTCGCGAGGAAGCCCACCATGAAGGTCCCGATGCCCATGATCAGCGTGCCGGCGGCGAGCGGAAAGCGCGGCCCTCGCCGCAGCTGCATCCGAGCGCCGACCGGGATGAGCAGGAGCATGCCGACGGTCGACGGCAGCAGCAGCAGGCCGGTCGTGAGCGGACCGTAGTGGCGCACCTCGACGAGGTAGAGGGCGAGAACGTACATGGTCCCGGCCAGCGTGAGGTTGTAGACGAAGTTGTTCATGAGCGCGGCGTCGAAGGATCTGCGGCTGAACAGCCCGAGCTGGATGAGCGGGTCACGCACCCGTCTCTCGATCACGAGGCAGGCGGCCAGGAGGACGACGGCGAGCGCGAACGCGGCCAGCACTTCGCGCGAGGCCCAGCCCAGGTCCGGGCCTTCGTTCAGGGCGAACATCAGGGCGGTGAGGCCGCCGGCCACGGTCACGAGGCCGGGCACGTCGATCGACCGAGAAGCAGTCTCGTCGCGTGACTCGGACGTGGTGCGCATGATGAGCACGAGGGCGACGGCACACAGCGGGACGTTGACCCAGAAGAGGGCGGGCCAGCGGAAGACCTGCGTGAGTGCGCCGGCGATCGCCGGGGCCAGCGCCTGCCCCGCCCCGGCCACGGCCATCCACACGCTGAAGGCCGTGACTCTCTCCTTGCCGCTGAACTCGATGGGGATGATCGCCAGCGTCGCCGGGAGTATCGCGGCGGCCCCGAAGCCCATGAGCGCCCGGCCGGCGATGAGCGTCGCCGGCCCAGGCGCCAGCGCGGCGAGCACCGAGGCGGCGGCGAAGGCGACGAGCCCCAGGTCGAGCATCCTGCGGCGTCCGAAGATGTCTCCGAAGCGGCCGGCGGCGATGACGAGCGCGCCGCAGGTGAGCGCGAACGCGGTGTTCGCCCACTGCAGGGTGGAGACCGAGCCGCCGAGGTCGGCGGCGATCGCCGGTGTGGCGACCGGGAGGCTCGCGGCGGCGAACCAGACGATCGCCGCCGCGAGGCAGAGCCCGGCCAGCGACCACCAGCGCCGCGGGTCGGCGCCGGCGGACGAACCGCGAGCCGCTGGGGCCGCGAGTCCGCTCACCCCGCCGCGGTCATCCCGGCGATGAACAGCGCCTCGGCGAGCACGCAACGCTCGAGCTCAGCGAGGTCGACGCTCTCGTTGGGCGCGTGGATCTTGCACAGTGGTTCCTCGGTGCCCCAGAGGATCATCTCGGCGCCGGGCTGCGCCGCGAGGAAGGCGGCTACCAGGGGGATCGAGCCGCCTTCGCCGTAGTGGACGACGTCCTTGCCGTAGGCGGTCGCCATCGCCGCCGCGGCGGCCGCGTAGGCCGGCCCGTCGGTCTTGGCGAGGAAGCCCTCGCCAAAGCCGCCGGCGGTCACCGTGACCTTGGCGTGCCAGGGCGCCACGGACTCGAGGTACTTCGCGACGGCGGCCTGCGCCTGCTTCGGGTCCTGACCGGGCGCGAGGCGCACGCTGACACGCGCCCGGGCCTTGGGGACCAGGGCGTTGGCGGCGCCGTCGACGGCTGGGGCGTCGATGCCGATGACGTTGATCGACGGCTTGCCGTACAGCCGCTGGGCGATGCTGCCGCTGCCGATGAGGTCTACGCCCGGCAGCACACCGGCGTCGGTGCGGTAGGCGGCCTCTTCGTACTCGGCGCCGTCGTACGCGATCGTGTCGAGTCCGGGCACCACGACGTTGCCGGCGTCGTCGTGCAGCGTCGCGATCATGCGCGTGAGAGCGATGAGGGCGTCCGGGCCGGGACCGCCGAACATGCCGCTGTGCACGGCGCCCTCGAGAGTCTCGACCTCGACGTTCAGGGCGGCCATGCCGCGCAGCGAGGTCGTGAGCGTCGGCACGCCGAGGGCGTAGTTGCCGACGTCGCCGACCACGATCACGTCGGCCCTCAGCAGCTCGGCGTTGGCCTTGACGAACTCCTCGATGCCGCCCTGACCGTTCTCCTCCTGGCCCTCGACGAGGACCTTGATGCCCACGGGGCAGTCGGGGCCCAGGGCCAGGAGTGCGCCGGCGTGCATGACGACGCCGCTCTTGTCGTCGGCGGCGCCGCGGCCGTACAGGCGGCCGGCGCGCTCGGTGGGCTCGAAGGGCGGGCTCGCCCAGGCGGAGTCCGGGCCGGGAGGCTGCACGTCGTAGTGCGCGTAGAGCAGAACGGTCGGCGCGCCTGGCTGCGCCGGCCGCGCCCCGAACACCGCCTGCGGTGCGCGCGCCACGTCCATCAGGCGCACCTCCGGCAGGCCCGCCGCCGTCATGAGCTCGGCGACGGCGGCGCCCGTCTGCGTCACCGGCTCCTCGGGGAAGTCCTCGAAGGCGATGGACGGCAGGCGCACGAGCTTCTCCAGCTCGGCCCTCAGCCGCGGCATCAGGTCGCCGATCTTCTTCCTCAGGTCATCTGCTGGCATCGTCAACTCCTCATTGCGTCTCTTCGAGCTTGAGCCCGTCCACGAACGTCTGGAACTCGTCCAGTTTGTCGGGCGCGTACACCGACAAGAAGATCTCCGCCGTCTTCACGAAATCGGGGTCGAGTCGGCGAGGGCGTCGTCCACCGCCTCCGACTCGAGCACCGCCGTCACCAGCGTGGCGCCCGTGTCGGCGGTCGTGCCCGAGAGCACGACGTGGCGCACGCCGGGGCGGGCGCTCAGGGCGCCGACGACGTCGTCGACCTGATCGGACCCGACGTAGGCGCGGAGGTGGCACACGGTGCTAGCGCCGCGCCTGGAAGAACTGCCGCAGCAGCGCCACGGAGTCGTCGGCGAGCACGCCGCTGGTGATCTCAAGGCAGTGGTTGAGGCGCTCGTCCTGGCAGACGTTGTAGAGGGTGCCGGCGGCGCCCGCCTTTTCGTCGGTGGCGCCGTACACGAGGTGCGGGATGCGCGCCTGCACGATGGCGCCGGCGCACATGGGGCACGGTTCGAGCGTCACGTAGATGACCGTGTTGAGCAGCCGCCAGCTCTTCATGCGGGAGGCGGCCTCCTCGATGGCTATGATCTCGGCGTGCGCGACCGGGCTCTTGCGCAGCTCGCGCTCGTTGCCGGCCGCGGCGATGACCTCGCCGTCGAGCACGACCACCGCGCCGATAGGCACGTCGCCGTGCTTCGCGGCGCGCTCCGCCTCACGCAGCGCCAGCCGCATGTAGTACTCGTGCCGGGGGAAGTGCAGTTCGCCCATGAACGCATCATGCCCGAATCCCGGGGGTGTGAGAACCTCTGGGGCGCGGGCCAAGGCCGCTGCCCGCGTTCTCGCCGCCTGTCATCGACCTCCGCGGTGCCGGGTATACTGGACTCGATGTCCCTCTATCTGATCTTTTTCGCTGTCCCGCTCGTCCTCGGCCTCGCCGTCCAGGCTTGGCTGCGCAACACGTTCGCCAAGAACAGCCGCGTGCCCGTGGCCAGCGGCAAGTCGGGAGCCGACGTCGCCCGAGAGATCCTCGACGGCAACGGGTTGCAGAACGTGCCGGTCCAGCCTTCGAAGGCCGGCCCGCTCAGCGACCACTACGACCCGCGCACGCGCGGCGTCTTTCTCTCGGAGCCTGTCTTCGCCGGCCGTTCGGTGGCGGCGACCGCGGTCGCCGCGCACGAGGTCGGCCACGCCATCCAGCACGCGAAGTCCTATGCGCCGATGACGATCCGCTCCGCGATGTGGCCGGTCGCCGCTTTCGGGTCGCAGGCGTGGTTCTTCATCCTCATCGCGGGGGTCATCTTCCAGGCCTTCGGGCTCATCCAGCTGGCGCTGATCGTGTTCGCCCTGGTCGTCGCCTTCCAGCTCATCACGCTGCCGGTCGAGTTCAACGCCTCGCGGCGCGCGCTGGCTCAGATCCGGGAGCTGCGCCTGGTCACGGACGGCGAGGCGGTGGCGGCGCGGCAGACGCTGACGGCCGCCGCCATGACCTACGTCGCCGGCGCCCTGGCCTCGATCTCCCAGCTCCTGTACTTTCTTCTGCTCTTCGGCGGCGGGCGGGACTGAGCCGCCCGTCAGGGGCGCGGCACGAGGCGCGGCGTGAACTGCGCCGCCATCACGGGCCGCCGGCCCACGCGGACGACCGTGACGCGCTTGCGCGGGACGCGGTCGTCACCTACGTACCCGAGGGTTCCACTGACGCCGGTGAAGCGGCGTGTCGCCTGCAGGGCGTCGCGCACCGCCGCCGGCCGCACGGAGTCGGCGCGCGCGACGGCGGCCGCCACGAGATCGACGGCGTCGTAGCCGGGGCAGGCGAAGGCGTTCTGCGGCGGCTGCCCGTAGGCGGCCTCGTACGAGGCGCTGAAGCGCTGTTGCGCCACGCTCGCCGACGGCAGCCGGGGCGCCGCGTGCGTCGTGTAGTAGACGCCGCCGCCCGTAGCCTCGGCGGCCCTGACCAGGGCGCGGTCGTCAGAGCTGTCGCCTCCCATGATCGGCTGCCGGTAGCCGGCGGCGCGCAGGCGGCGCACGATCGGCCCGGCGTCCTCGGGCCCGGCGGCGACGAACAGCAGGTCGGCAGAGCGGGCGGCCCGCGACGTCTCGGCTAAGTCTCGGCCGTGGCCTTCGAGCTCGCGCTCGAGCACGATGCGGGCTCCCTGTGAGCGGAACGCCCGGGAGAAGTAGCGGGCAAGCAGCCGGGCATAGTCCATGCCGCGGTCGTAGAAGACGGCCGCGGTGCGCGCGCCGAGCTCAGCGTGAGCGTACTCGGCACCGGCCGCGGCCTGGGCGTTGTCGCCGAAGCAGGCGAGAAACAGCCAGCGCGGCACTTGGCGGGGGAGGCGCGGGGAGGTGGCTCCGCTGGTGACGAAGGGGATGCCGGCGCGCGCCGCCACCGGAGCCGCCGCCAGCACCTGCCCCGTGTCGGAGAGGCCGATTATGGCGCTCACGTGGGCCGCGACCAGGCTCTCGGCGGCGCGGCGTAAGTCTGTGGTATTGGTCTGCCCGTCGCGCTCCAGCAACTCGACGCGCCGGCCCATGAGCCCGCCGCTCGCGTTGATGCGATCCACGGCCAGCCGGGCGCCGGCGAGTGACGGGATGTCGAGCGGGGCCTGCGAACCGGTGAGGTTGTAGAGCGCGCCGATGCGCACCTGCGGCGGCCTGGGTGTGACGACGACTTCCGCGCCGCCACAGGCGGTGATGACGGCGGCCGCGAGCGCGATGGTCGAGGGTCTCCCGCCTGTCCGCTCGTGCCTCACGGATCGCATCCACGGTAGAGCAGGCGCGACGACGCTTCATCCCGGGCGCCGCGAGCGGTCGGGATTGGCTGGGCACGGCAACGCCGCAGACGGGTGAGAAGGAAAGAGTGGCGCGCACGGCAGGACTCGAACCTGCGGCCTTCGGTTCCGTAGACCGACGCTCTAATCCAACTGAGCTACGTGCGCAACAGGGAGAGAGTATACCCGAAAGTGCCGGCGGTGAAAAACGTCGGCGGCTGGCGGCGGGCGGAACGCGCGTCGTCCCCTGCCGGCGCTTCCGCCGGGCGTGCGCTTGCCGTCACGCGCCGGAGAAGGTGAGGCGCTCGATGATCTCTTCGTCTTCGTGTTCGCGGCGTAGACGGCGTACGGGCTCCAGACGCCGCCGTAGTGGCAGAGGCACAGATAGCGGGTGACGGGGGAGACGAAGTCGTCCTGGTCGTCCGCGACGCGCAGATCGGCGCAGGCGCGCCAGTTCTCTGGGGTCACAGCGCGGAGCTCGGCCGGTGGGCTCATGCCGTCTCCGGGTGAGCAGAGAGACTGGCGGAGAAGCCGGGATTCGAACCCGGGAAGGAGTTATAAACCCCTTAACCGCTTAGCAGGCGGTTGCCTTCAGCCACTCGGCCACTTCTCCGCGCGGGAGACACACTATACCGCACCCTCGGGAGGCTCGAAAGCCGGGAGCGGCGGCGGCAGCGGCTCGCTATGATGGTCGCAGAGTACCTGGTCGACGAAGCACGAGAGAGGGGCTGGAGTTGGACATCGCCGGTATCGATCCCGCTGTGGTGGCACAGGTCGAGCGCGAGACGAGTGAACTGCTGAGCCGGCTCATCCAGATCGACACCAGCAACCCGCCCGGCAACGAGACCGCCGTAGCCGAGTTCATGGCCGCGTGGTTCCGCGAGCGCGGCCTCGAGGGGCAGATCGTCGGCGAGCCGGCGGACAGGCGCAGCTTTGTGCTGCGCCTGCAGGGCCGGCGGCCCGGACCTTCACTCCTCCTGCTCGCGCACGAGGATGTCGTGCCGGCGAGCGCCGCTGACTGGCAGGTGCCGCCCTTCTCCGGCCTCATCAAAGACGGCTACGTCTGGGGCCGCGGGGCGGTCGACATCAAGAACCTGGTGGCCGCGCACGCCGTCGCGACGGCGCGGCTCGCGGCCTCCGGCGCCGACTTTGCCGGCACCGTCGTCTACGCGTGCACCGCCGACGAAGAAGAGGGATCGGTCGGCGGCGCCCGCTGGCTCGTCGAGCACCGCCCCGACCTCATCCGTACCGACTACGTGATCAACGAGGGCGGTGGCCAGTTCATCGAAAAGGCTGGGCGCCGCGTCTACATCCTCGAGAGCGGCGAAAAGGGCACCGCGCAGTTCCGCCTCGTCGTGCGCGGCGAGGCCGGGCATGCCTCGGTGCCGCTGCGCTACGGCAACGCCGTCGTCGCCGCGGCGCGCGTCGTCGAGGCGCTGGTCGCCCACGAGCTGCCCGTGGTCATCGACTCCTCGTCGGCGGAACTCGTCGAGCTTCTGGTTGCCGAGCCCGAGCTGCGCGCGCGCCTGCGCGACCCGGCCGAGGCGCGCGCGGCCCTCGCCGAGCTCGCGCGCCGCGACGTGCAGCTAGCCGACCTGATCGAGCCGCTCTACGGCTTCGCCTTCTCCCCGACCATCGTCCAGTCGAACAGCGTCGCCGTGAACGTCTACCCGACAAAGGTGGAGCTGAGCGTCGACTGCCGCACGCTGGCCGGCCACGACGAGGACGAGGTCGTGACCGAGGTTCGAGCCGCACTCGACGGCGTCGACGCCGAGTGGGAGCTCGAGTGGGTCGGCCCTGTGGTCCGTGGCAACGCCTCGCCGTATCCGACGCCGCTCTCGGCGGCGATCCGCGCGGTGCTCGAACGCACCGTCCCAGGCGCTGAGCTGGCCAACAGCCACTCCGTGGGATTCACCGACTCCAACTGGTTCCGCGCCGCCTACCCCGACACCGTCGCCTACAACTTCGCACCTCACGTGGCAGAGAGTTACGACGAGGTCACGCCGCGCTACCACAACGTCGACGAGCGCATCCACATCCGTGACCTGGCGCTCCAAGCGCTGTTCGCCGAGCAACTGGCGCTGGAGTTGCTGCAATGACCAGTTCGTCTGTCCGTCGACCCGATCGTGGGGGTACCCAATGAGGACCTGGCTCGTTGCCGTGATCGTCACCTTCATCAACCTGGCGGCGGCGGCCTACCTGCTGCTGCGCGGCAACGCGACACTCGGGGTCGTCATGCTGCTGGGTGCCGGCGCCGGGCTCCTGCTTGTCTTCAAGCTCTATCGCCGCGGGCAGTAGCCGCGCCGCGACTATGCCGGCCGCACAGGGTGGCGGATCACCGTCTTGAGCCGTTCCGGGGCGGTACGCCTGGGGTCGCCCAGGTAGATCTCGTGATGGCGGCCGCGCAGCTCGTATCCCTGTTCCGCCACGAACTCGTGGAGCCGCTCGATCGTCGGAGTCTCCTCGGAGTACGGACCGGTGTGCATGATCTGCGCGGCGAGACCCTCTTCGAGGCGCTCCAGACGCAGTCGCTCGAGCGCCGCTGAAGGATGCTTGCGGGCGGCGGCCCGCCGGGCCACCATCACCTCATCCTCCGCGATGGTCTCCGGAACGGCGATCATCATCGTCCAGTTCCACGAGTCGCGGTCGACCTGCACCTCGGCCAGAGAGGGCGCCGGCTCATCGGCCCACCAGAGCCCCTCGAGCGGCATCACCTTGAAGTCGCGCTCGGGGTTGCTCTTCTTGAGCGTGAACTTGAGTGTGTAGGCGACCCCGTACAGCGCGCCGATCGCATCCTGATATGCCTCCGAGGTGCTCGGGTCGCCACGCCCGTCGATCATCACGAACGTGATCTCGGGCACCTCCACGATGGCCGCGTGCTTCGCCGACGGCGCGTACAGCGGCTTCAGCTCCTTCATCATGTCCCGCGGTGTCATATCAATGTCCTCTCAGGCCTGTCGCCGTGCCGCTGACGATCAGTCGCCGCCCCCGCCGCCGTGGATGTGGCCCCTCTCGCCGCCGTGACAGGCGGTGCACTTCTTGATGAAGCCGGCAACGCCCTGCAGGTAGATCGGCTCGGCGTTGTCGATCGCCTTCGTGGAGCGCCACTCCGCATGCGGGCTGCCGTGGCACGACTCGCACTGGATCTTTTTGCCGTTCATGCCCTCGGGCCCGTTGGCCAGATACGAGTTGCGGTAGAGCTGTCCCGGGTTCTCCGCGTACGTGGCGCCGTGACAGCCGCCACAGGTCGGCTCCTGCAGCCAGGCCTCACGGCTCGTCGGCGGCCCTTGGCTGTCGGCCACCTGTCGCATGCCTCCGTGGCAGCCGGCGCTGGTGCAGGTGAAGCCGGCCTGCGCCATGCGGCCGCGCAGGCACTTCGTGATCGCGCCCGGGTGGCAGGTGTAGCAGTCGGGCACGACCGTGGTGCCGATCATCTTGTCGGCGTGGAACCCGTGCATGGCCTGGGAGAGCGGCTGGACTCCGGCGACGCCCGGAGCGCCGAGGGCGTTGTCCTTGTGGCACTGGCTGCAGGCGTGTCTGGTGCCGGCCAGCAGGTCGTCGTACAGGGTGGTGCCGTTGTCGGCGTCGTGAGCCTGCAGGATGCTGCCGGCCGTGTCCTGCGGTCCGTGGCAGTAGTCACAGCGCATCTCGTCGGAGACGGGCACGACGACCTTGGGTTGGACGGCGATCACCTTGCCTGTCTTCGTACTGCGCACCTCGATCCGGGCGACCTGGAGGGGATTGAGCTTCATCTGGTCGTCGTAGGGCGTCACCGGAATGGCCTTGGCCTCCCAGTACTTCCTGCCGGCGTCGAGCTTCATCGTGCCACTGAGCTTGTTGCCGGTGATGCCGACGTTCGGCTTGAGGCCCATGAAGCCATAGCTCGAGGCGTACCGCCAGAAGTCGGTCTTGTTGCTCGAGCGCGTGTTGTTCAGCAGGCGGTAGGTGACGCGGATGCCCTTGGTCACGAGCTGCGCGCCCTCACTACCCTTGCGAAAGACCTGCACCTTCACGTTGTTGGCGGGCGGCAGGACCATGAAGCCCGAGTAGCTGCGCTGGTAGCAGTGCATGCCGAGGTCGTTGACACCGAAGACGGCGTACTTGGCGGCGTGGGCCGCGGAGGGCACCGCCGCCGTGGCGCCCAGCGCCGTGAGAGCGATGGCGACCGCAAGGGCCACGCGTATCGACAGCTGACGGATCCCCATGGCGGACCTCCCCGGTAGCCCCAGCCGGCAGCGCCGGCCACATCGCGAGCGTATGACGCTTCGAGTGGGGGCGCCAGCGTTTTGAGGCAGGGGCGGGTGGACCTTCGCCCGCCCGCCCCACCGCACGGCCCCGCTCACGGTCGCAGCGTCAGCACCACTCCCACGCTCGCCGCCATGATCGCCACCTGCACGCCGATCCCCCAGCCGGGCCCGGACTTGCCGTGGGGGAAGCTGTCCCAGTGGCTGGGGAAGAACTTGCGCGCCTGCTCGCCGCGCAGCATCGCGATGAGCACGTCCCAGTCGGGCGCGCCGGAGACGAGACCCATGATGGCGATCCACCACGGGTAGCCGAGAAGCAGCCACGCCGCGAGAAACGCGCCGAACGACGCGAGGAAGTCGCACCAGCCGTAGCCGATCGGGTGTCTCGAGACCGTGTAGTCCCAGTGCGGGATCAGGTCCATGAGCACGTGCGCAAGGATCACGAGCACGAGGATGAGCCACCACGGGCCGCCGAGGGCGGCGGCGATGGCGAGGCCGGCGAGGACGTGTGTGCTGACCCACATGGTGGCCCGAGCCTACGGGAAACCCCGGCACGGCGCCAACGCTTGCCGGTGCTCAGGCGAGGCGGGCGATGTCGGCGCGACAACGGCAGGCATAGACTGCCGACCATGGGGTACTATGGTCTCAACGAATCGGAGGAGGGACCACCTGTGAAGAAGATCATCTTCATCATGTTGCTCATGCTTGTCGGCGTCGGCGCGTTCTTCGCCTGGAAGAGGCTGAAGGGTGACGGCAGTTGCTGCGGTTGGGGCGGCGACAACAGCGACCCGTGGAGCAGCTACACGCCTCCGGCCGACGACGCGGCTCCGGCCGACGCCGCGACCGACGCCTGAGTCACGCGACGTGAGACGACGCCGGGGCGGGGCCCGCAAGGGCTTCTCCCCGGCGTCGCTCTGCGTTCTGGCGGCATACTGGCGGAGGGGGTGGGATTCGAACCCACGAACGACTTGCGCCGTTGCCGGTTTTCAAGACCGGTGCGATGAACCGCTCCGCCACCCCTCCGCGCGGGTCCAGTGTAGCAACGGCCGCCGACGAGTCCCAGCCGTCATCTGCGCCGTGCGCACTGTCCAAGTCGGCTGCTCGCCGAAGGCGGCGGGACGCGCGCTGGTCAGGCGTGCCGACGTCTGGCATACTCCGTCGCCATGAGTTCACTCATCATCGGATGCTCGGACGGCCGTATCGCCCCGGCCATCACCGCCTTGCAGGAGGAGGTCGGTGATCCTGAGGCCCACCGCCTGATCGTG
>JBBQFA010000044.1:0-12070 GCA_038321515.1 Thermoleophilia bacterium
CATGAGTGCGCGCATCCTCGGCATCAGCGGCAGCCCCATCGCCGGCGGCACCACCGATCGTGCCGTTCAGGCGGTACTGTCGGCGAGCGGCCTGGAGGCCGAGTTCGTCCGTCTCTGGGAGCTCGACCTCCACCCCTGCAAGGCGTGTCTGGCCTGTGCCCGCACCAACGTCTGCGCGGCGTTCGACGACGACTGGCTCGAGCTCGCCGGCAAGCTGGTGCGCGCCGACGCCCTGGTGCTCGGCGGCTGGCTGCCGTTCAATGCCATCGATGCCGCCACAAAAATGGTCATGGAGCGCGCCTTCTCCCTGCGCCACTCGCTGCTGCTGCTTGCGGGCACGGTCGGCGTGACGGTGATCGTGGGCACGGTGGACCCGGACTCCGGCGCGGACGCCCTGCTCGCGTACTTCGAGACCGAAGGCCTCGAGCCGCTCGGCAAGGTCGTGGTCGCAGGCACCGATCCGTGCTGGACGTGCGGTCTGGGTGAGGTCTGCGTGCAGGGCGGCACGCTGCCGCTGCTGAGCGGCTACGAGGTGTTCAAGTATCCGCACGCCGACCGGCTGCCCCCGCTCGAGAGCTTCAAGATCACGCCGGACATCCTGCCGCCTCGCCTGGAGGAGCAGGCTGATGCGCTCGCGGAGGCCGAGCGCCTGGGCCTGCTGGTCGCGGAGCGCCTGGAGGCGCGCGAGGCGGACCGGCTGCGCGCGCTCGAGGCGGCGCTGCCCGGCGCGGCGGTGCTGCCGCAGCTCAAGCTCGTGGCGGCGCTCACGGAGCGCCTCGCCGCGTCCGGCGGGCTGCGGGGTGACCCGCTCGTGTCGCGCTTGCGCCGGATGCTCGCGGCCGCCGCTCGCCGCGAGGACGCGGGTGACGGCGGCAAGGCGGTGGTGTCGCTCCTCGCCGTCGGCCGGTCGCTCCTTCTCGCCCCGGAGGCGCAGGTGGACGCCGCCGCCCGGGATCTCCTCGTCGCCGAGGTGCGCCGGGCGGCCGCCGCCTGCTACGAGGCCTGAGCCGGCGTCTCGGACGTACCCACTCGCCCCGCGGCGGACCCGGTTCGCACCGGGGCGGCGTGGGTACAAGAGCGGGTAGTCCCAGGCGGCCCTCGTGAGAGACAGGCCGCATCAGCCAAGACCCGTCGTGACTCCCCTGCGCGACTCTCTGCCGGCAGCGGCGGCGCGGCTCAAGGAGGTTCCCATGGACGAGTTCGACGTCCTCGTGATCGGAACAGGGGTGGCCGGCGGCTCGATCGCTGCGGACACCGCGGCGGCGGGCCTCAAAGTGGCAGTCACCGACCGCGTCCCGTACGGCGGCACCTGCGCCCAGCGCGGCTGCGACCCCAAAAAGGTGCTGCTGGCGGCCTCCGAGGCCGTCGGTCGTGTCCAGGCCCTCACCGGACGCGGCCTCGAAGGGGAGGTCCGCGTCGACTGGGGCGAGCTCATGCGTCGCAAGCGTGAGTTCGTGCGTGACGTGCCCGAGCGCACCGAGAAGCGGCTCGCCGACGCCGGCGCGACGCTGCTGCACGGCACCGCCCGGTTCGTCGGTGCGGACACCGTGGAGATCGACGGGCGGCGGCTGCGCGCCGGGTCGATCGTGATCGCCACCGGCGCCGTGCCCAAGCCGCTGGGGATCCCCGGTGAGGAGTTCCTCGTGCACGCCGACGGGTTCATGGACATGGACGAGCTGCCGCCGCGCGTCGTATTCATCGGCGGCGGCTACATCTCGTTCGAGTTCGCGGCGCTGGCGCGGCGCGCCGGTGCGAAGGTGACCATCGCGCACCGGTCGGCGCGCGTGCTGAAGGGCTTTGACTCCGAGCTCGCCACCCTGGTCGTCGAGAGGTACCGTAGTCTGGGCATCGATGTGCTGCTGGATGCCCCGACGCTCGAGGTGCGCCGCGAGAGCGGCGCCTTCGCGGTGCAGACGCGAGACGGCGTTCTCGAGGCCGATCTGGTCGTGCACGGCGCCGGCCGGGTGGCTGATCTTGCCGATCTGGACCTCAAGGCGGGCGGCGTGGCGGCCGGCAGCAGCGGCGTGCTCGTCGACGGGCAGCTCCGCAGCCAGAGCAACCCCAGGGTCTTTGCCGCCGGCGATGCCTCGGGGATCGGCGCCGCCCTCACGCCTCCGGCTTCGCGCCAGGCGCGCGTCGTCGTCAAGGCGATCCTTGGCGAGCCCGTCGAGTACGACCCAGCGGCCACGGCCAGCGTAGCGTTCACCGATCCGCCACTCGCGGGTGTGGGCATGAGCGTGCAGGAGGCCGAGGGCAGGGACGACGTCGAGGTGGTGCGCAGCGACACGAGCGGCTGGTTCACCACGCGCAGGCTTGGATTCACGCACACCGGGGCCCGAGTGGTGCGCGACAAGGCCAGCCGCAAGCTTCTTGGCGCGCACGTGCTGGGCGCGAACGCCGAGGAGGTCATCAACGTCTTCGCGCTCGCTGTGCGACAGGGTCTCACCGTCGAGGAGGTCGCCGACACCGTCTGGGCGTACCCCACTGCCAGTTCGGATATCGGCTACCTAATGTGAATCGGCATCCCTGGGCTTCGCAGGGGAAGCAGTGCCGGATGCGGCGATAACGCGCCATGTAGGTGAGCGCCGTCGGAGCAATGGGATGATGATGGCGATGTGGAACGACGCGGTCCTGGCCGAGACCGACGAGACCATCGTCGGCGAGGGCAACCACCACTTCCCGCCGGACTACCATGACGTCGTCGCCGGCGACCAGGTGAACGAGGGCGCCGCCGGCGCGTCCGTCACTCGCCGGTCGCCGGACTGGGCGCGTCGGCGTCCCAGCCGGAGCCCTTGGTGGCGCCGTCTGCTCCCTGCGCCGTCGATCTCTCTGACGCGGGTGGCTGCACGCGGGTCACGCCCGCGCCGTCAGTAGCCTCATATGCAGTCGAAGAGGGAGTAGTCGTCGCTCCCGGCCGCGGACTGGCCGCCGCAGGCGCCGGCGGCGACGCAGTCGTCGCCGGCCGGAGCGGCGGTCGCCGAATGCGCGTCTGCGGCGGCCGTCAGCTCCTCGAGCAACGGCCGCACCAGGTCGCAGTACGGGAAGGGCGCCGCGTAGCCGGCCGGCCGGCCGTGGGCGCGGGCTGCGTAGTGCGCCTGCACCCAGCACTCGCCGCCGCAGGCGTCGGTGACCGGGCAGGCGAGGCACTCGGCCCGGTCGCGGGCGCTCGCGGCGCGCAGCAGCCGCAGGCTGCTGGACGCGCGCCAGATCTGCTCGAGCGGCTGCTCGCGCAGCGAGCCGGCGACAAAGGCCGGGTCGCCGGCCGTGATCACGCAGGCGTGCACCTGCCCGTAGGGGTCGATGGCGAGGTCGCGGCAGCCGGCGGCGCAGAGGTCGTTGCGCTTGCCGATGCGGCGACGCCAGCTCGACAGGTTGTCGACGGTGAGGCCGATCTCGGCCGCCGTCGCCAGGAGGCCGCGCACGGCGGTCAGGAGCTCTTCGCCGGTCGGGACGAGGTCGAGGGCCTCCGGGAGGCCGCCGCCGCCGGCCTCGCCGGCAAGCCCGGCGGCGCCTCCGGGCGGCGCAGCGGCGCCTCCCGGCCTCCCGGCCGCGACTCCCGCCGGCACCTCGTCGCATCCGGCCGCCAGCCCCTGCTGATGCGGCAGGATCAAGTGGAGCCGGTCGACCCCGGCGGCACGCAGCTCGCGCGCGAGCTGCGTCAGACCGGGCAGCACCGGCCGGACCAGGACCGTGTTCGCCACCGGCTCGAGCCCGACCGCGCGCAGGTTGGCCACCGAGGTCATGACGTCGTCGTAGCTACCGCCGCCGCGCAGCTCGTCGTTGATCGCGCGCGGACCGTCGATGCTCACGAGCGGGCAGAGGAGCCCACGGCCGGCGCGGCTCAGCTCCGCCGCTGTCGACTCGTCGATCAGGCAGTTGAAGAAGAAGCGGGCCCTCTTCTCGTGTGTGCCGGTGATGTGGTCGACGAGCGCGACGAAGTCGGCACGCAGCAGCGGGTCACCGCCGATGAAGATAAAGCTGCTCGCGCCGAGCGCCACGCACTGGTCGATCGCTGCCTTCCACTCCGCGGTAGTCAGCTCGTCCGGGTCCGGCGAAGCCCCTTTGTTGTAGCAGTGCCGGCAGGCGCGGGCGCAGCGGTGAGTGACGTGCAGGTAGATCTCGTGGAGGCTCGTGAGTGGCTCGCCGCGCCGCGGCGCCTGGTCTCTCAGCCTATCGAGCACGCCGAGGTCGGCCGGCTCGTCGACGTCGACCCAGAGCGGGAGCTGCGCGACCCGCAGACCCGCGGCCTGCGCCGCGCGCAGCGTGTGTCCCAGCAGCGACCCGGTGCTCATCGGGGAGGCCGCGAGCAGGGCGGCGAGGGCGTCCTGGTTCCCCGTCCAGGTCGCTCGGTCGAGGCCGATCAGGTAGTAGCCGCCGTCCGCGGCCGGCCCCAGAACGAGCCGTCCCGGGGCAAGGCGGTCGAACGCCCCGGCGAGGTACTCCAGCGGGATCGCCGGGCTGTCGCTGTTCACGATGACGACGGCGCCGGCGCCGGCGGCGAACAGGTCGGCGAAGGTGTTGGCCAGGCGCTCACCGAGGCCGTCGCCTCGCTGCGTGATGCGCCGCCAGCGATGAGTGCGCGCGGCGAGCGGGTCGGGTCCGCCGTCACCCGTCAGTGTGATCGCCGGTGCGACCGGCCCGGCGCCGTCTGCCGGCGCTTCGGCCAGCACGAGCGCCGCACCCGCCAGCTCCTCGGCGCGGTCGAGCGTGCCGCGCAGCAGGCCCTCGTACACGGCCAGCGCGCCGTCGCCGCCGAGTGCCGTCGCGAGACGCGTCTTCACGGCCCCGCGGACGAGCGGCCTCGCCATCACCACGACGGCCCGGCAGCCGGCCTCCAGCACAGGGAGATCCGAGCGGCTCACTGCGGTGTCTCGGTCGGCTTCATCGCCTCAGTATGGCGAGCGCACGCTGCGCCGACAACACGACGCCGGCTTGCGCTGCCGTAACGGCGTGGCGCCCGGGAAGCCGGCGAGCGAGCCAGGACGCGAGGGGCAGCGCCTCGGTGACCGGCGTCACCATGCCGATGAGCACCTGCAGCCAGAGCCCAGCCGCCAGCCCCAGACTGAGCGGCGTCAGCCAGTACCAGGCGTGCACGACGGGCAGACAGAGGGTGAGCAGGGTCATCGTCCAGGCGAAGGCCGCGGCGGTACTCGCGCGGCCCCGGATGCTCCGGGCGATCCACACCGCTCCGATGGCAAAGACGGCGAGGGCCAGCCAGCGGGAGGTCTGCGCGCTGAAGAAGCGGGCGAAGAGCATGAAGATGATCGAGCCTCCGGTCCATCTGGTGCCGCTCTCGAGAAGAGAGCCGAAGGCGCCGCCGCTCAAGATGTACGGCACGTAGGGGATGAGGAACGCCGGCGCGAAGCCGGCGAGGAGACGGGCCGGCGACGCCCGCCCGCCCAGCAGCGCCGGCACCAGCAGCGCCAGCGGCGTGACCTTGAACGCGGCGGCAAGGCCGAGCGCGACCCCGGCCCAGCCGTCGCGGCGGCGCACGAGCAGGGCGGCGGCGAGCACGCAGAAGAACACCGCCGCCGCCTCCGCGTGCGCCGACTCCCACGTCTGCACGATCACCGCGGGGCAGAGCAGGTAGAGCACGGTGGCCTGCTTGCGCAGCCGGCTCGCGGCGAGCCACCAGACGGCCGCCGCCGTGGCGAGGTCGAAGGCGCCGAAGACCAGCTTGAACGCGATCACCTCGGCGCGCGGGCCGGCTACTGCCGGCGCGTTGTCGCTGCCGGCCCCGCGCGTCGCGCTCCCGGCTCCCGTCGCGCTCTCGTGGTCCGGCGTCGTCCCGAGCCCTGTTGCCCGCGCCGCGCGCGCCACGCCGTAGAACACGGCCTCCGTCAGCGGCGGGTACACCGTGCGCAGCTCCGGGTGGTTGACGAGGTCGCGCTGCGCGTAGGGCACGCGGTCGAGTGCATGCTCATAGGGCCGGTACTTGTACGGATTGATCCCGGCCGTCTGCACGCGCCCGTCCCAGACGTAGCGGTGGTAGTCGTCGCTGAGGCTGGGCATCCCGGGGAGAAAGATGAGGCGGAGGATGACGGCCGCGACGACGGCGCCGCGCAGCGGCAGGCTCGCCGCCGCTGTCGCCAGCAGGGCGAAACCGGCGCCGGCCAGGCCGTAGAATGTGGCGAACCTCGCCGCGTGCTCCAGAAGGTCGCCGGACACGGCGAGGCCCACCAGGCCCGCGGCGACGAGGGCCAGACCGAGGAAGGCGCGGAACCGTGTGGACTTCACGCCGCGACTCTATCGCGAACGACGCGCCGGGAGGCGGGCCGGCCGCCGGCTGGACGATCGTCGTCCCGGTGCTCGACGAGGCCGAGGCCCTGCCGGCGCTCCTCGCGGAGCTGCAGGGCCTCGGCCTCCTCGAGCGCACGCTGTTCGTCGACAACGGTTCCAGCGACGGCGGCCCGGAGCTCATCGGCGCCGTTGGCGGGGCGATCCTCCGCGAGCCGCGACGCGGCTACGGCTACCCGTGCCTGAAAGGCGCCCGCGCCGCTGCGGCCGCGGGCGCCCGCGTCGTCGTCTTCATGGAGGCCGACGGCACCGACGACCCCGCGCAGGCGCGTTACCTCGCCGAGCCGGTCCTGGCCGGCGTCGTCGACCTCGTCATCGGCTCGCGCCGCCGCGCCGTCCACGGCGGCGCGCCCGGGCGCATGCCGTTGCATCAAAGGCTCGGCAACGACTGGCTCGCCTTCAACCTGTGGTTCTTCTTCGGCCTGCGGCTCAGCGATGACGGCCCGTTTCGCGCCGTCAGCCTCGAACTTCTCGAGCGCCTGCGCCTCGAGGAGCGCGCCTACGCGTTCCCGACCGAGATGGCGGTGAAGGCGCGGCTCACCGGCGCGCGCATCGCCATCCGTGACACGCGCTACCGGCAACGCTCCGGCGCGTCCAAGATCGGGGGTACGTGGCGCGGCTCGGCGCTCGCGGTGCGCGACATCTTCTGGTGTCTGCTGCGGCTGGGACTCGTCGGCTTCAGGCCCTGACGGCGCGGCCCGGCCACGCCGCACCCGCCGATCAGTAGACCGGCAACCTCGGATGCGGGTTCCGGCGCGCCAGACGCGCGTCGACCCCGAGCGTGCGTCCCGACTGCGACAGGGCTATCGCCACGAGCAGCAGACACATGATGATGTAGGTGCCGGGCCACTCGCCGGTGCCGGACGTCGCGACCAGCAGGTTGAGCTGAAAGCCGGCGGCCAGCAAGCCCGAGACCGGCGTGAACACGCCGAACACGAGGAACAGCCCGAAGGCGACGAACTCGATCGCGAACTGCCCGTAGGCGAACCGCGCGGAGTTCGGGATCATCACGTTGTTCAGCACGTCGGCGTACAGCCCGACCTTGGTCGTGTCGGCGTAGTGCTGCACGAACTCCGCCCAGCCGCTCGGCGTATAGAAGCCCTTGAGGAGGTTGTCACCCCACACAGCGAGAAAGATGGCGCCCATCATGATGCGCAGGCACGCCATTAGCAGCTCGTTGCGCTTCTCGCGCGTCGTCCAGAGGCTCATCCGGGCCTTTCTTGTCGCCGTCATCGGGAGCCTACCCGATTCGGCAGCGGGTCAGCCTCCGGCGACCGGCGGCAACGCGTCAGCCTCCGGCGACCGGCGGCAGCACCTCGACCCGGTCGCCGGGGGCAAGTGGTGAGGCCTTGGCCCCCACCGGCGGCAGGTGGTGTCCGTTGACGACGACGGTGACGAGGAGGCGGTCGCCGTAGAAGAGGCGCTTCTCGTAGTGTGGCACTTGCGCCACGACGGCGAGCAGCGCCTCGCCCACCGTGGCGGCTTCGCAAGCAACGTCTCGTGCGGGTTCCGGTGCGGTCAGTGCGGCCGGCAGGCGGACGGTGATGGCTGGCATGGTCGCTCCCGGTCGTCGGAGGGGCGGGCTGTGGGAGGGGCGGTCTGCCGGATTATGCCACGTGAGTCGGCGGCGCATCCTCATCGTGCACCCGCCTGCCCACCGCGCCCGCCCTCGCCCCCTCGTGCTGTCGTGGTGGGCGTTTCAAGCAGGCGTACGTCCATCGACTCTCCTGCTTGAAATCGGCCACAGCATCATGACTCGCCTCGCTCGGTCTCGCCTCGCTCGTCCCCGCTCGAGCTCCGCTCGCTTGCCGTGCCGCGACCCACGGCCGGTCCGGATTCGCCGGCGTCCCATCACGATCTCGCGTGACGGCCACCGGGTCACTTGACGCGCCGGTCCCTGTTGTCGACAATGCTTGTTGACTTTGTTTATCGGGAATACATATTTGAGAGCCCGACGCCCGCCATTCCCGGTTCGGAAGGAGGCTGGTGAACGTATCGTCGAAGAGCCGCTACGCGCTGACGGCGCTTGTCGAGCTGGATTTGCGCACGCGCGGCGAGCGCCGGCTCGTCCGGCTCGCCGATCTCGCCCGCGAGCGCGGCATACCAGAGCCGTTTCTCGAGCAACTCTTCGCGGCGCTGTGCCGCACCGGGGTGCTGCGCAGCCGGCGCGGCGCCGGGGGCGGCTTCGCCTTTGCCCGCCGCCCCGACCGGGTGACTGTTCTCGAGGTGGTCGCCGCGCTCGACGGAGCCCCGGTCATCGCCGGATGCTCCACGGACGCGTGTGGTCTCGAGGACGAGTGCGGCGCCGGCGTCGTTTGGCGCGCCGCCACCGCAGCGTTCGAGACCGTGCTCGCCCGCACCACCGTCACCGATCTCGCCGAGCGTGAACGCCAGTCCCTGGCCGGCGAGCCCATGTACGAGATCTGATACGCGGACTACCAAGGAGTACACCAGTGAAGATCGCAGACGACATCACACAACTCATCGGCGGCACCCCGCTCGTCAAGCTCCGTGGCCTCTCGGAGCGCTCTGGCGCGACCATCGTCGGCAAGCTCGAGTCGCTCAACCCCGGCGGCAGCGTCAAGGACCGCATCGGCGCCTCGATGCTCGACGCCGCCGAGAAGGCCGGCCTTATCTCTCCCGGCACGACCACCATCGTGGAACCGACCAGCGGCAACACCGGTATCGCGCTGGCGATGGTCGCCGCGGCGCGCGGTTACAAGGTGCTGCTGACGATGCCGGAGACGATGAGCGTCGAACGCCGCAACCTGCTGCGTGCGTACGGCGCCGAGCTTGTCCTCACCCCGGGCCTCGAGGGCATGAAGGGCGCCATCGCGAAGGCGACCGAGCTGAGCCGGCAGATCCCGGGCGCCTTCATGCCGCAGCAGTTCGAAAACGCGGCCAACCCCGAGGTGCATCGGCGCACGACGGCTGAGGAGATCTGGAGCGACACCGACGGCACGGTCGACGTGTTTGTCGCCGGCGTGGGCACCGGGGGCACCGTCACCGGGGTCGGCGAGGTGCTCAAGCAGCGCCGGCCCGACATGCGCGTCGTCGCAGCCGAGCCGACGGACTCGCCGGTACTCAGCGGCGGCGACCCGGGTCCGCACAAGATCCAGGGCATCGGCGCCGGGTTCGTGCCGAAGGTGCTGAACCCGGCGGTCTACGACGAGGTCGTCCAGGTGACCAACGACCAGGCGTTCGCATTCGCCCGCGAGCTGGCTGCGGAGGGCATCCTGGTGGGTGTCAGCGCCGGCGCCAACGCCTATGCGGCGTTCACCGTCGGTAGTCGTCCCGAGAACGCCGGCAAGCTGATCGTCACCGTGCTGTGCGACACCGGCGAGCGATACCTTTCGACGCCGCTGTTCGCGGCTCCGGAGGCGCTGGCCGAGGGTTCGTCCGCCATCTGACGCCGGCCGCCGGCGCTACTCCACCATCCGCTCCACGGCGCGCAGCGCCTTGACGCGGATGTTCTCGGGCACGGTCACCTCGTGCTCGAGCACGTCGTCCCACTCCTCGCCGAGGGTGGCGACGCACTTCTCGAGCGTGGTGAGCTTCATGTTCGGGCACACGGCCCTACGCGAGGCAGGGATGAACCGTCTGTCCGGATACATCTGGCTGAGACGGTGGAGGAGGCCGGTCTCGGTGGCGACGACGAATGTCGTCGCCTCAGTACCGGCCGGATAGCGGAGCATGCCCGACGTGCTCGCGACGACGTCGGCCATGTCGAGCACCTCGCGCCGGCTCTCCGGGTGCGCCATGAGCACGGCGCCCGGCTCGGCGGCGAGGATCTCCCCGATCTCAGCGGCGCGAAAGTCGTCGTGCACGTGGCACCAGCCCTGCCAGAGGATCATCGTCTCCTCGCGGCCGGTCTGACGGGCGACCCAGTCGCCGAGGTTTCTGTCGGGCACGAAGATGATCTCTTGATCCTTGGGGTATCGCTCGACGATCTGCACGGCGTTGGCGCTGGTGCAGCACACATCGGTCTCGGCCTTGATGTCGGCCGAGGTGTTCGCGTAAGCGACGACGACCGCGTCGGGATGCTCGGCCTTGAGCTTGCGCAGCCCCGCCACGGTGACCATGTCGGCCATCGGGCAGCCGGCGCGCCTGTCCGGCATGAGGATCGTCTTCTGCGGCGAGAGGATGTACGACGTCTCGGCCATGAAGTGCACGCCGGCGAAGAGGATCACGCTGTGCGGGTCCTTCTGGCCGATGCGCGCCAGCTCGAGCGAGTCGCCGGTGTGGTCGGCGGCGTCCTGCACCTCGGAGCGCTGGTAGTTGTGGGCGAGGATCACGGCGTCGCGCTCGGCCGCGAGGCTACGAAGTTGCTGCTGGAGGGCGGTGAAGTCGGGCATTGGGGCACCCCGGGATTCGACTCTGCACGTGGCAGCTGAGTATACGGGATGAGGTCGTGCGGCGCGGCGCCTGCCGAGCCGCCGGGCGCGGCCCTTACTTCAGATACTCTCCCGCCTTCGCTTTGAGTGCGGTGATCACGCGGTTGGCGTTGGGCCGCGTGATGTGGACGCCGTCGTAGAACCAGTCGGGCTTGCCGCCGAAGGACTTGATGCGCGTGAGGTCGACCACCTTGAGGTCGTACTTCTCGGCCAGACCGGCAAGGTAGGCGCCCAGCTCTTCGCGCGCGCCGCCCATGTGGTGGCGGCTCATAACCCGCAGCACGCGTGGGTGGACCGGCATGAGGACGAACACGGGCGTCGTCCCGTGGGCGTTCAAGAGTTCGACGGTCTTCTCCAGATACGCGCTGGCACGGGTGCCGGGAGCGGCGCTCGTCCGGGGCGACTCGTGCAGCATCCGGGCGATGTAGGCGTCGAGCGACTCGTCGAGCGTGTGGCCGGCGGCGAACCGCTTGTCGTAGACGTTCCAGAGGAGCATGCCGTGGCTGGAGTAGCGGTTGCGGAGAAAGCCGTAGAAGTGCGGGACCTTGTCCGGCGAGGCGGGCAGCAACTCTCGTTGAGGCTTGAGCAGATCGTCCGGGAAGTACGGGTAGAAGCGCGCGTCCTGGAGCAGGGCGGGATCGAGGTCGGCGTCGCGGATCATGCCGGATTGCATACCCCAGACCCAGCGCAGCTGCGCGTCGGGCCAGCGCTTGTAGAACCAGTTGGCATAGCCCCAGGCGACCTCGGGCTTCGCGCAACTGACGGCGATGTTGACGGCGCGCAGCCCGAGGCGGCGGCGCGCAAAGGCTGGGTCGAGACGCTGGCTGCGCGAGCCGCCGAAGAAGACGAGCTGCGGGGAGCCGTCCAGGTTCCGCTGCAGGAGGCTCGCCTTGAGCCGCATCTCCGACTTGACGATCAGGGCCGAGGGGTACGGCGGGTACGACGCTGTCGCGGCGCGGACCGGCGCGGCGGCGAAGCCCAGCGCGCCCAGCGCGCCGACTATGGCGGCGAATGCCAGTGGCGCGCGTCTCGCGGCAAAGAGCCTCATGTGGCTATCCCCCTCCTGAGATGGCCGCTCCACGCCGGTACCGTGGGTTCGCCGGCGTGCGGCGCGGCTCGGGTCCGATTATAGCCCGCGGCGCGGCGGCCGGGTCAGCCATCGCCGCCCCGTTCCGGCCGCGCACCGCGGCGAGGCGCTCCTTGAAGCCGGTCTCCTCGAAAATGATCTGGACCTCTCTCACGACCTCGTCCGGCGGATAGAGGTCGCCTAGGCCGAGCTCCTCGCGGATCTCGAGCAGGTGCGCCATGTAGTCGGTCCACTTCTCGCCCCAGGCCTCGCCGATGGCGGGGAACAGGAGGTGCGGGTCGCCGCCCATGCC
>JBBQFA010000045.1:0-12029 GCA_038321515.1 Thermoleophilia bacterium
TCTCGGGCGCGGGCGCCTCAGGCGCGGGCAGTGGGGTGACGTCTGCGAACACGGTCTGCGGCGTGACGTCGGGCGTCTCCGGCCCCGCGTCGAACGCGCCGGCCGGCTGGGTCGGCGCGGCAGTGATCGCGGTCGCGGCGCCGGCGACGGTCCCGGCCGCGGCAGCCCCTGCGACCGGCGCCTCGATGGCGGACTTGACGTCCACGCTCGCCTTGAGGTCGCCGATGGTCCCCGTGACCTCCTTGAGAGGCTCGGTGAACGTCGCCTTCACTTCGTTGATCTGGTCGGTGACCTCACTGAGGCCGAGCTCGGTCTTGGCGGTCTCGGCCGCCTTGCGGAACTCGCGCACGCCCTTGCCCAGCGACTTGCCCATCTGCGGCAGCCGTTTGGGCCCGAACACGAGCAGGGCGAGGATGAGGACGATGACGATCTCGGCGGGGCCGATGCTCATGCGGGGGGTCACCTCGGTCGGGGGTAGTGATGCCCTTCGATGGTACGGGCAGCAAGGCCCGAGGTCAATTTGGCTCCTCCGCGAAGGCGCGGGAATCTCGCCCGTCCTCGCGCGCGGCGACCGCAGAACGCACGATTCCCCTGCAAACCGGCGTGGTCGAGGCATACCCCCGCCGGTTCACATTCGCGTTTGCTTCTGAGGAAGTCGCTTTGGTAGAGTACGCGAGGCGTCCGGGGGCTCCCAGGGGGGAAGTCCGGGACGTCTCTTACTTATCTGATGACGAGCGCATACCTCACCGACTGGCTCTATGTCTGGCTGTTCATCGTCGCCGGAGCGGCTCTGGTCGTCCTCATCCTGCTCTTCTCCAAGCTCATCAATCCGAGCCATCTCACGCCGGAGAAGCTGCAGCCGTATGAGTGCGGCATCCCGCCGGTGGGCAACCCGTGGCAGCCGTTCGCGGTGCGCTACTTCGTCTTCGGTCTCCTCTTCCTGGTCTTCGACGTGGAGTCGGCCTTCCTGTTCCCGTGGGCGATCGTCTTCCGCGGGCTGGGCACCGCCGGGTTCATCGAGATGCTGCTGTTCATCGCCGTGCTCGCCTTCGGGCTGCTGTACGCCTGGCGCAAGGGGGCCCTCGAGTGGGCATGAGTGAGCGCATCAAGACGGTCAGGTACCCCAAGCTCGAGCACTTCAGCGAGCCGAACGTCATCACGACCACCGCCGACTTCATCTTCAGCTGGGCGCGCTCGCACTCGGTCTTCCCGTTCACCTACGGCCTGGCCTGCTGCGCGATCGAGATGCTCACGTCTGGCTTCGCGCGTTACGACATCGCCCGCTACGGCATGGAGGTGTTCCGCCCCACGCCGCGCCAGTGCGACCTCATGATCGTCGCCGGCACCGTCAATGAGAAGATGGCCCCGGTGCTCAAGCGCCTGTACGACCAGATGTCCGAGCCCAAGTGGGTCATCAGCATGGGCGCCTGCGCCACCAGCGGCGGGCCGTTCTACGACGGCTACAACGTCGTCAACGGCGTCGACAAGGTCGTGCCGGTCGACGTGTACATCCCCGGCTGTCCGCCGCGCCCCGAGGCGTTGTTCCAGGGGCTGCTGGAGCTCCAGGGCAAGATCCAGCAGCACAAGTTCGTCGCCGACAAGCCGGCGCTCGCCGACGCGGCCGCGCCGGCCGAGGAGGCCTGAGCGCGTGGGCCTCGAGGTCGGTAGCAACCCGATGAGCATGGACGCGATCGCGGCGCTGCTCGCCGAGCGCTTCGCCGGCGACCTCGCCGACATCCGCATCCAGGAGCCCGACACCATACGCACGAAGTGCGCGCCTGAGCAGCTGAAGGACATCGCCCGGCGCCTCAAGGACGACCCCGACGCCGGCTACGAGACGCTCAACTGGATCGCCGGCGTCGACCGGCAAGCGTCCATCGAGAGCATCTACCACGTGTACTCGTGGCAGACGAACACGTGGCTCGAACTGCACGTCGACCTGCCGCGTGAGAATCCCGAGGTCGACACGGTCACGGGCGTGTGGCCGGCCGCCGACTGGCACGAGCGCGAGGCGTGGGACATGGTCGGTATCGTGTATCTCGGCCACCCCGACCTGCGCCGCATCCTGCTCAAGGACGACTTCATCGGCCATCCGCTGCGCAAGGACTACATCGACCTCGCCGAGAACCACCCGCATGCCTGACGAGTTCGTGACACCCGAGCCCGACGAGGCCGTCAAGCTCGCGCTGCGCCGCATCGACGAGGCGACCGCGCGCGGCGAGGGCTCGGACGCCGACGGCCTCGCCTTCAACGAGGTCGTCGTCAACATGGGGCCGCAGCACCCGAGCACCCACGGTGTGCTGCGCCTGGTCGTGACTCTCGACGGCGAGCTGGTCAAGGATGTCATCCCGGTGATCGGCTACCTGCACCGCTGCAAGGAGAAGCTGGCCGAGCGCCGCACCTACTTCCAGTACATCCCGATCGTCGACCGCACCGAGTACGTCGCCAGCATGAACTGCGAGTGGGCCTACGTGATGACGGTCGAGAAGCTCGCCGGCATCCAGCCGACGCGGCGGGCGGAGTTCATCCGCGTGATCACCGGCGAGCTCAGCCGCATGGCCAGCCACCTGGTGGCCGTAGGCACCTTCACCGCCGACCTCGCGCCTCTCGGTACGGCGATGGTCTTCTACATGTTCCGCGACCGCGAGTACATCCTCGACCTGCTCGAGGAGCTCAGCGGTGCGCGCATGATGTTCAACTACTTCCGCTTCGGCGGTGTGCGCTACGACCTGCCCGACGGCTGGACCTCAAAGTGCCGCGACCTCATGAAGCGGATGCCGAAGCTCATCGACGAGTACGAGTCGCTGGTCGACGACAACGCCATCTTTTTGCAGCGCACACAAGGCAAGGGCGTGATCACGCAGCAGGACGTCGTCGACTTCGGCATCACCGGCCCCAACGCCCGTGCCTCCGCAGTGGCGCTCGACCTGCGCCGCTCGCGTCCGTACTCCGTGTATCCGGAGCTCGACTTCGAAGTCTGCACCGCCGAGCACGGCGACATCTTCGATCGCTACAGGGTGCGCATGGACGAGTTGCGAGAGAGCATCCGCATCGTCGAGCAGTGCCTGGACATGCTGCCCAAGGGCCCGGTCCAGGCCGGCGCGCTGCGCGCGCCCTACGTGATCACGCCGCCGCCTGGCTCCTGCTACGTCGGCCAGGAGAACCCGCGCGGCGAGTACGGCACCTACATCGAGAGCGATGGCTCGCGGTATCCGTACCGGCTCAAGTACCGCGACCCCTGCTTCTGCAACCTGCAGCTGTTCCCGAAGCTCCTCAGCGGCAACAAGATCGCCGATGCCGTCGCCATCTCGGGCAGCATCGACCTCGTGCTGGGGGGGATCGACCGCTAGATGGACACCCTCCTCGCCATTTTGCGCGCCGTCGTCTTCGTCGTCATCGCCTATGCGGTGGTGTTCGTGGCGGCGCTCGTCAATATCGTCTTCGAGCGCCGCGTCCTGGCGTTCATGCAGGACCGCCACGGGCCCAACCGCACCGGTCCGCACGGCGTGCTGCAGAGCATCGCCGACGCCTTCAAGATGATGGGCAAGGAGGACTTTCGCCCGCTGCTCGCCGACCCGTACCTGTTCACCCTGGCGCCGGTCATGGTCATGATCGGCGCGGTGGCCGTGCAGCTGGTGATCCCGTACACGGGCGGCATCACCGCGACGGGCCTCGACATCGGCATCATCTTCCTGGTCGCGATCACCAGCTTCACGACGCTGTCGATCCTGCTCGGCGGCTGGTCGTCGCACAACAAGTACTCTCTGATCGGCGCGCTGCGCGGCGCCGCCCAGATGATCAGCTACGAGATCCCCATGATCCTCGGCCTGATCGTCGTCGCCATGGTGGTCGGCTCGCTCAACGTGACCGACGTCGTGGCGGCGCAGTCCGGCTACCGGTGGATCGCCTTCTACGCGCCGTTCACCTTTCTGATCTTCTACATCGCCTCCATCGCCGAGCTGAACCGTGGCCCCTTCGACCTGCCCGAGTCCGAGTCGGAGCTGGTGTCGGGCTACGGCACCGAGTACTCCGGCATGCGCTTCGGCATGTTCTTCCTGAACGAGTACGCCGGCCTGACGATCATGTCGATGGTCGCCGTGACGCTCTTCTTCGGCGGCTGGCAGGGGCCGTTCGCCGGCGCGATCCAGATCCTGGGCGTGTCGTGGATCGGCCTCGTCTGGTTCTTCGTCAAGACCTACGTGCTGGTGTTCGCGCTGGTCTGGATCCGGCTGTCGCTGCCGCGCCTGCAGGTCGACCAGCTCATGGGCTTCGCCTGGAAGATCCTCATCCCGCTCGGCCTCGTCAACATCCTCGCCACGGCCGCGGTGATGCTGTGGGTGCCGAGCTGGAGGTGGGGTCTTGCGATCTTCAGCTGGGTGGCGCTCCTCGCCTTCGTCGGGCTCTTCGACCCCATCCTCAAGCGCCGCCTGCGCAAGCAGCGCGAGCGCCAGCCGGTGGTGAGCGCCTGATGCTCGGCATGCTCAAGGCGATGCGCACGACCCTCAAGCACCTGCCGATGAAGAAGATCACCGTGCAGTATCCGGAGCAGCGCGAGCGGCTCCCGGAGCGCAGCCGCGGCCTCTTTCGCGTGGTCATCGACCCCGCCAGCGGCGAACCGCGCTGCCGTGCCTGCACGCTCTGCGAGAGCAACTGCCCGGTGCAGGTGATCCGCGTCAACTACACGAGCAAGTACCGCCTGCCGGTGCCCAACGCGGCGCGCCTCGCCGAGGCGCGATTCGCCGCGCAGGCCGGCCTCGACCTCAAGGCGCTGCAGCCGGTGCTCGACGACTACTACGAGCACGGCACCGGCCTCATCGCCATGCTGCAGAACGCCCAGGACGCCTACGGCTACCTGCCGCGCATCGCCATCCACGAGATCAGCCTGCAGACCGGCATCTCGCTCAGCCAGATCTACGGCGTCTCGAGCTTCTACAACCAGTTCCGGCTCTCGCCGGTCGGCGAGCGCATCATCGACGTGTGTCACGGCACCGCCTGCCACGTGGCAGGGGCTATGCAGATCACCGAGGCTCTGGAGGAGGAGCTCGGTGTCGCCGACGGCAAGACGACCACCGACATGAAGTTCACGCTGTCGTCGGTCGCCTGCATGGGCGCCTGCTCGCAGGCTCCGGTGATGCGTATCGGCGAAAGCACCTACGGCGCTCTCACCCCTGACAAGACGCGCAAGATCATCCGCGACCTCATGGCCGAGGTCGGCGCCGAGAAGGGGTGAGCAGAGGCACCATGACCGACGACACGACAAAGAATGACGGGACCCAGGTGAACACCGCGACCGACACCGAAAGCCGCAACGTGACCGTGGCCGAGCGCCCGGACGGCGGCTACCGCGTGACGGTGTGCGCCGGCACGGCCTGCGTGTTCGCGGGGTCCCTCGCCGTCTTCGACGCCTTCGTGCAGGAGGTCGAGCAAGCCGGCCTGGGCGACTCCGTCGAGGTCTCCATCATCGGCTGTCACGGCCTCTGCTCCATGAGCCCGGTCGTGGTGCTCAGCGACGACACGCTCTACGGGCACCTGCGGCCGGCCGATGTCGCCAAGGTCGTCGAGGGGCACCTCAAGGGCGGCGAACCGGTCGAGAAGTTCCTCTACAAGGACGCGCAGACCGGCGAGCGCATCCGCGACTGGCACGAGATCGGCTTCTACAAGGCGCAGACACGTATCGCCCTGCGCGACGTCGGCGTCATCGATCCCGAGAGCATCGAGGCCTATCTCGCGCGCGGTGGCTACGATGCCGCGCGCCTGGCGCTCACCGAGAAGACGCCCGAGTGGATCATCGAGCACATCACCGACTCGGGCATCCGCGGCCGCGGTGGCGCAGGGTTCCCGACCGGGGTCAAGTGGAAGTTCGCCAATCAGTCCAAGAGCGATGAGAAGTACCTCATCTGCAACGCCGACGAGGGCGACCCCGGCGCGTTCATGGACTGCTCGATCCTCGAGGGTGACCCGCACACCGTCATCGAGGGCATGATCATCGGCAGCTACGCGATCGGCGCGCACGAGGGCTACGTCTACGTGCGCGCCGAGTATCCGCTTGCCGTGAAGCGGCTCACGATGGCGGTCGCCGACGCCGAGGCGCGTGGCCTCCTCGGCGACGACATCTTCGGCACCGGCTGGGCGTTCAACGTGCACCTCAAGCTCGGCGCCGGCGCCTTTGTCTGCGGCGAGGAGACGGCGCTGATCGCCAGCATAGAGGGCAAGCGCGGCATGCCGCGCACGCGGCCGCCCTTCCCTGCCGTGTCCGGCCTCTGGGGCAAGCCGACCAACATCAACAACGTCGAGACTCTCGCCAACGTGCCGTGGATCATCATGCACGGCGCCGAGGCGTACGCGGCGCTGGGCGTCGAGCACTGCCGCGGCACCAAGGCGTTCAGCCTCGCGGGCAAGCTGGTCAACGGCGGCCTCGCCGAGGTGCCCATGGGCAGCACGCTGCGCCACGTCATCTTCGACGTCGGCGGCGGCATCAAGGGCGGCAAGAAGTTCAAGGCCGTGCAGCTCGGCGGGCCCTCCGGAGGGTGCATCCCGGCGAGCCTCCTCGACACGCCGGTCGACTACGAGAGCCTTGCCGCGACCGGCGCCATCGTCGGCTCCGGCGGCATGGTGGTGGTCGACGACGAGACCTGCATGGTCGACCTGGCGCGCTTCTTTCTCGACTTCACGCAGAAGGAGTCGTGTGGCAAGTGCATCCCCTGCCGTCTCGGCACCAAGCGCATGCTCGAGACGCTCGACCGCATCATCGCCGGCGACGGCCGCGAGGGCGACATCGAACTGCTCCAGGAGCTCGGCGGGTACATCATCGACGGCTCGCTCTGCGCGCTGGGCGGCACCGCGCCGAACCCGGTGCTCACGACCATCAAGTACTTCCGCGATGAGTACGAAGCGCACATCAATGAACGGCGCTGCCCGGCCGGCAAGTGCAAGTCCCTCATCACCTACTACATCGACGCCGAGGCCTGCACCGGCTGCACACTCTGCGCCAAGAAGTGCCCCACGAACTGCATCGCCGGCGAGAAGAAGCAGTTGCACGTGATCGACGTCGCCAACTGCATCAAGTGCGATACCTGCCGGCAGGTGTGCAAGTTCGACGCCGTCAAGGTCCGCTCGGGCGTCGAGCAGGCCGTCGCCGGCGTCGCCTCAGGGGCTGAGGGCTGACCATGGCGACCACGGTCGAGAACGTGCCGCAGACGCAGCCGCGCCCGGATCAGATCACGCTGACCATCGACGGTCAGGATGTGGTCTGCGAGCGCGGCGATACCATCCTCGAGGCGGCGCAGCGCATCGGCATCCATATCCCGACGCTATGCTACGAGCCGCGGCTGCCGGCCACCGGCGCCTGCCGCATGTGCATCGTCGAGGTCGAGGGCACCCGCAAGGTGATCCCGAGCTGCTCGGCGGCGGTCGCCGACGGCATGGTCGTGCGCACCAGCACCGACAAGGTGCGCGCCATGCGACACCTCTATCTCGAGCTGCTGCTCAGCGACCACAACTCCTTCTGCACGCCGCCCTGTCGCGACGCCTGCCCGACGCACATCAAGATCCCGCAGTTCCTCGACTACATCGCCCACAAGGACTACAAGAACGGCGTGCGCAAGCTGCGCGAAGACCTGCCCTTCCCGGCGATCCTCGGGCGCGTCTGCCCGCGGCCCTGCGAGGGCCCGTGTCGCCGCCAACTGGTGGAGCACCCCATCACCATCTGCCAGCTGCACCGCTTCATGGCCGACCAGACCATCGACGAGGAGCAGACCGGCGAGCTGCTGCTGCCGGTCGAGCCGAAGGCCGACACCGGCAAGAAGATCGCCATCGTCGGCGGCGGACCCGCCGGCCTCGCCTGCGCCTTTTACGCCCGGCTCGAGGGGCACTCGGTCAAGATCTTCGAGGCCCTGCCCAAGCCGGGCGGCATGCTGCGCTACGGCATCCCCAGCTATCGCCTGCCCCGCGACCTGATCGACAAGGAGATCAACGTCCTCTGGCGCATGGGCGTCGAGATCCAGGTCAACAGCCGGCTCGGCGTCGACTATCAGCTGGAGGAGCTCCTCGACCACTACGACACGGTGTTTCTCGCTCTCGGCGCCTTCAACAGCAACGACATGGGCATCCCCGGCGAAGGCGCCGACGGCGTCGTCACCGCCGTCGACTTTCTCGGTGAGCTCGAGGTCACCGGCGACGTGCACGTCGGCGACAAGGTCACCGTGATCGGCGGCGGCTTCACCGCCATGGACGCCTGCCGCACCAGCAGCCGCAGGGGCGCCGCCGAGGTCACCTGCCTGTACCGCCGCTCGCGCAAGGAGATGCCCGCCCACCACACCGAGGTCGACGAGGCCGAGGAGGAGGGCGTCAAGCTCGAGCTGCTCTGCGCGCCGCTGCGCGTGATCACGGGCGCCGACGGCAAGGTCACCGGCATCGAGATGCAGCGTATGGAGCTCGGCGAGCCCGACGCCTCCGGCCGCCGCCGTCCGGTGCCTCTGGAGGGCTCCGAGTTCGTCGTGGAGTGCGACCAGGTGATCACCGCCATCGGCCAGCACCCGAAGCTCGACGGCACCAGCGAGGAGCAGGGCGTCAAGCGCACCAAGTGGCGCACGATCCAGGTCGACGACTGGACCTACCAGACGGACGACCCGCGCGTGTTCGCCGGCGGCGACGCCGTGCTCGGCGCCCAGACCGTGATCCAGGCGGTCGCCCAGGGCAAGAAGGCCGCCTGGAGCATGGACGCCTACCTGCGCGGCGATGACATGGCCGAGCTCGGCCAGTCGCTCGCCGAGCTCAAGGCGCAGCCCTTCTTCAATGCCCTGACCACCAAGACCGACCTCGACCCCCGCATCGCCCGCATGGCCGAGATCCCGCCGGTGTTCATCGACATGACCACCGACGTGACGCATCCCAGCCCGCCGGCCGAGATGCCCAAGCTCGAGCCCGAGGAGCGCAAGACGAACTTCAAGCAGATCGAGCTCGGCTTCAGCGAGGACGAGGCGGTGCGCGGCGCCGAGCTGTGCCTTGACTGCTACTGCCCGGCCAACGGCAAGTGCGACCTGCAGCGGTACAGCATCGAGTACGAGGTCTTCAAGAACCGCTTTCATGGTGGCGACGCGCACGACTACCCGGCCGACTATCGCCACGACTTCATCATGCGCGAGCCCAATCGCTGCATCAACTGCGGCCGCTGCGTGCGCGTGTGTCGCATGGAGGTCGGCTCGAGCTGCTACGACAACATGGACCGGGGCTTTGACACCATCGTCAGCACCGCCGACAACCTGCCCCTGCAGCTCGTCGGCTGCGTGAGCTGCGGCAAGTGCGCCGAGACCTGCCCGACGGGCTCTATCGAGACCAACCCGCGGGTGCTCGGCAGCTACGACCTCGACGAGAGCCGCTGCATCTTCTGCGGCGAGTGCGTCGAGGTCTGCCCCTACAACGCTCTCGAGCAGACCGACTTCTTCGAGCTCGCCGGCTACAACCGCACGACCATGGCGCGCGAGTCGCTCTACGTGCGCGAGCCGCGCCCCGTCGATCCGCTGCGCGAGACGGTCACCGACCTGGTGCCGCACGTGCGCGACGCGGTGCTGGGGCGCGGCTGGCTCTGGCAGCCGATGAAGGACGACCCCGTCGTCCTCGACGACCCGGAGGAGGCGAGCTGATGCCGGGCGGCGACTTTCACCCCTGGTTCTTCATCGTCATCGCCGCCTGGGTGCTGACGTGTGGCCTCGGCGTCGTGCTGTTCAAAAAGGTCATGTACTCCGCCGTCTCCATGGTCTTCTGCTTTCTCGGCGTCGCCTTCGCCTACGCGCTGCTCAACGCACCGCTGGTCGCGGTCGTCCAGATCCTCGTGTACGTCGGCGCGATCTCCATCGTCATCATCTTCGCGATCATGCTCACCGAGGTGCAGGACGGCCGCTTCGAGCTCTTCTTCAACCGCCAGACGGCCGCCGCCGGCGTGCTGGCGCTCGCCGCCGCCGCGGTGCTCGCGATCGTCTCGATCTCGGCCGATATCGGGCCGGTGGGGGACAAGGCGCTGACGCCGTCGCTCAAGATGCTCTCGCGACTCCTGTTCGACCGCTACGTGTTCCCGTTCGAGCTCGTCTCGCTCGTGCTCGTGGCCGCCATGATCGGCGCCATCGTCCTCGCGCATCGAGAGGAGGAGCGCCCGTGAACCCGCTCGACTGGTGGCTCCTGCTCGCGATCCTGCTCTTCTGCATCGGCGCCTTCGGCGTGCTCGCCCGGCGCAACGTGATCGTCGTGGTCATGAGCCTCGAGATCATGCTGAACGCGGTGAACATCGCCCTCGTCGCGATCGCCAACTTCCGCGGCGGCTCGCCGGGCGCCGGCACGCTGTTCTCGCTGTTCATCATCGTGCTGGCGGCCGCCGAAGTGACCATCGGCCTCGCCATCGTGATCGCCAACTACCGCAACCGGCGCACCGTGCAGACCGACACCTACGACGAGCTGAAGGGCTGACGACACCGTGCCAGTGGAGGGGACCCAGTTCATGAAGATCGCCGTGGCGCTCATCCCGCTGCTGCCGCTGCTCGGGTTCATCGTCACGCTCGTGCTCGGCAAGCGCTGGGGCGCGAAGGCGCACCTCTTGCCGGTGGGGCTGGTCACGATCTCGGCGGCGCTCAGCATCTACGCCTTCGTCTGGGCGTTCACGCATCAGGAGGAGACCTTCGTCTGGAATGCCTTCACCTGGGTCGCGGCCGGCCGCTACACCGTCGAGTGGGGCTTTCAGGTCGACACGCTCACCGGCGTGATGCTGCTGGTCGTCGGCGTGATCGGCATGCTCGTCCACTACTACTCGATCGGCTACATGCACGGCGACGAGGGCTACTACCGCTTCTTCGCCTACCTCAACCTGTTCATGTTCTCGATGTTCGTGCTCATCCTCGCGAGCAGCTACCTGCTCCTGTTTTTGGGCTGGGAGGGTGTGGGTCTCTGCTCGTACCTGCTGATCAGCTTCTGGTTCCACAAGAAGAGCGCCAGTCAGGCGGGCAAGAAGGCCTTTCTCGTCAACCGGGTCGGCGACTTCGGCTTCACTCTCGCGATGTTCCTCATCCTCACGGTCACGGGCACGCTGCAGTTCACCGGCGTGTTCGAGAAGGCCGACGCCGGTGAGATCGCCGGCGGCACCATGACCTGGATCTGCCTGCTGCTGTTCACCGGCGCCATCGGCAAAAGCGCCCAGTTCCCGCTGCACGTGTGGCTGCCCGACGCCATGGAGGGCCCCACGCCGGTCAGCGCCCTCATCCACGCCGCGACCATGGTCAACGCCGGCGTGTACATGGTGGCGCGCTCGTACCCGCTGTTCATCCACAGCGAGACGGCGATGACCGTCGTGATGATCGTCGGCGTCTTCACAGCGATCTATGCCGCGTACATCGCCATCACCCAGAACGACATCAAGAAGGTGATCGCCTACTCCACCATCTCATCCCTGGGCTTCATGTTCGTCGCCCTGGGCGCCGGGGCGTGGGTGGCCGGCATCTTCTATCTGTTCGCGCACGGCTTCTTCAAGGGGCTGCTGTTCCTCTGCTCGGGCTCGGTGATCCACGCCATGGGCGGGGAGCAGGACATGCGCAAGATGGGCGGGCTGCGCAACAAGATACCCATCACCTTCTGGACGATGCTCATCGGCGCTCTCGCCATGGTCGGCCTCATCCCCTTCGCCGGCTTCTGGGCCAAGGACGAGATCATCGGCGCGACATTCGTCAAGGGCGACTACGTCGTCTGGGCGGTCGCCATGATCACCGTGCTGCTCACCGCCATCTATATGGGGCGCCTCATGTTCCTCACCTTCTGGGGCGAGAACCGCGCGAGCGCCGAGGTGCAGGCGCACATCCACGAGTCGCCGCCGATCATGACCGTGCCGCTGATGATCCTCGCGATCCCCGCCGCCCTGCTCGGGCTGGTCGTCGGTCTGCCGCCGGACGGCGGCTGGATCCACGGCTTTCTCGAGCCCGTGTTCTTCGACGTCGAGGGCGAGCCGTTCGTGTGGCTCGGCGAGGGCGGCATGCTGATGCTCGCCTCCCTGG
>JBBQFA010000046.1:0-11983 GCA_038321515.1 Thermoleophilia bacterium
CCTCGTTGCAGACCTTGACGATGTCCTCGAGGGCGGTGACCGCCGTGTTGTCGCCGATCACGGTGATGGCGTCGACACGTCCGATGAGCTACTTGGCCTCGGCCTGCACCTCGGAGGAGTTGCTGGCGGTGGCCTCGACAATCTCGAGACCCATGGTCGCGGCGGACTTCTTCGCCGATTCGACGATGTACACCGAGTTCGACTCGCCGGCGTTGTAGACGATGCCGACGGTCTTGGCGTCGGGGTTGAACTGCTTGGCGAGCGCGAGAATCGGCTCGACCGGCTGCAGGTCGCTGACGCCGGTGACGTTCGCGGAAGGCGCCGCGGGGTCGGTCACGAGCCCGGCGCCGACGGGGTCGGTGACGGCCGTGAACACGATGGGTGTCGTCTTGTCGGCCTTGACCACGGCCTGCGTGGTCGGCGTGGCGACGCCGAGGATCAGGTCGAGGCCGCCGGTGGCGAACTTCTGGGCGATGCTGGCCGTGAGCGCCATATCGCCCTCCGCGTTCTGCACGTCGTAGGTGACGTTGCTGAAGCCCTTCTCGGCCAGCGCGGCCTTGAAGCCCTCCACGGCGGCGTCGAGCGCCGGATGGCTGACGATCTGCGTGATACCGATCTTGAAGGCCTTGGTGGTGTCGGCGCTGGCGCTGGGGCTGCTCGACGTGTCCGAGCTCCCCCCACAGCCGGCGATGACTCCGGCGACGGCGACCAGGGCCACAAGTGCCACCAGAAGCCCTATCTTGAATGCGCGAGGCATCGTTCTCCTTTGTTTCTATTGACAACGGGCGAATGGCCCATTCTAGTGTGCGACGCCCGCCGTACACAAGACCTCGCCTCATGAATATTCAGGCGATACGCGCCGCGGCCGGTCGCGGCGAACCCGCCGCGGTGGTCCTGCGACCACACAATTCCCATTTGGTGCATGGTCGCTCACGGCCTGTCGGCGCGAGGAGGTGTGGCCCTCCCGCCTCTCCTCGCGCCGGTCACGGCCGCTACAGGCCGGCGCGCTCCTTGAAGCGCTCGACGCAGTTGATCGGGATGTCGAGCACTCTGGCGATGTTGAACTTGGCCTCCATCATGCCGGCCTCGTCCGGGCGCACGCTGGAGGTGAAGGCCAGCGTCCCCAGCCCCTTCTCGAGACGGATCTGCTCCATCGCGATGGGGTCGCTGAGGTCGCGCGGCGTGCAGCCGAGCTTGCCGGCCACGTATTCCTTGGCTTCTTTGAGACGCATCCTGCGGGTCATCTGCATCCGGGCGACCAGGTCTCCGGCCGCTCGCATTCCGCCCATGCCCGAGGCTTGCGTGTGGGCCCCCTCCATGCCGAGGGGATCGCCGGTGCCCACCTAGTACCCGTCGATCTTGAGGATCTCGACAAAGGCTTTGGAGGCGCGGCTGGTGGCGTCTGCCGGAGGGTACACGCAGGTCGGCACCGCGCCGACGCCCATGCCGACGTTGACGTGCACCGGGATCTCGGCGATCTCCATCGCCGGCTTGATGAAGGTGATCGCCCGGGCGATGTTCCAGGCGGTCGACTTGCCGGTGTTGATGTTCACGGCCGGCCCGTAGATGCTGGCGCCGGCCGCCTGGGCCATGCGTAGCTGGTCCTTGGGCCACATGCCGGCGAGGCGTTCGCCGTCGAACTCGAGCTGACCGTGCATGCCGAGCACGAACTCGGCCGCCATGCCGATCTCGATGCCCAGCCACGGGTACTTCTGGCGCAGCTTGCGGCAGGCGGTGAGGCCGGCGAGAAAGTCGGCGTCGCCGGCCGCCCCCGTCGTGTCGAAGTCGATACCGTCGGTGCCAGCGGCGACCATCGCGTCGGCGACGTAGTCGATGTCCTCTACCAGCATCTCGCAGGCCTCGACCTGGGCGTCGCGCGCCTCGTCGATCTTGCCGAGCGGCAGCAGTTCCGACCAGTTCGGGATGGGGCCGTCCGGCTTCGAGTAGCGGCCCAGGTCGGGCATCGCGCCGTACTGCACCGGGTTGGTGAGCAGCGTCTGGGCGATCTTCATCGTCTGGCCCTCGTGGGCGACGTTGGTCTTGATCGCCTTGTACGAGTAGTCGATCTGCCAGAGCTCGACCATGTCGACGCCGAGCAGCGCCTCGTAGCTCTGCAAGTCCTGCACGCGGTTGCCGATGTGCTTGGTGCCGGTGCCGTCATTGCTGAGGATGACCTCATCGCCGATGTCGACGGCGGTGAAGCGCGCCGGCGAGGCGTAGATGTCGAGCAGGTGGTCGAGCTCGTCCTGCGTGAGCTCGGGGACCTTGGCCTTCTTGGCCGCGAGCTGGGTGCCGGCTTCGAGATCGGCCTTGATCTCGGAGCGGGTCAGTTCGACGAGCGACCCGTCACCCATGCGTGTGGGGATCTTGGGCTCCAATGGCATCACCTCCGTGCTTCGTCCAGGTCGGCCGCCGTCGGGCAGGCCACCGCGCGCAACTGTACAGCAGGGCGTCGAGAACGCGCCACCGCCACGAACAGGCCTTTACGGCGACCCGGACGGTAGCACGCGCGCCTGCGCCGCCGCGGAGGCGACCCGCACGTCGAGGAAGGTGAGCGCCGGCAAGCGCCATGCCGAGCTCTCTACCGGTACGCCGGCGCCGGCGCCAGAACGCCCACTGCCAAGGCTCACGGTGAGCGGAGCGGCGACCGGCGCGGCGAGCTCCAGCCGCACACTCGCCGTACCTCTCACCGTCGCGTCCACCACCCCGACACGGCGTCCCGCCGCCACGACGGTGAAGCCGCCGACAGGCCCTCCGAGAAGTGGCTCGTCGCCGGTTCGGAAGCGCAGGTCGATGCCCGTACCTCCATCGTATTCGGCGGCGATGAGACGCGGCGGCGTGCCGGCGGCGCGACCGAGCACGCCGCCGAGAATAGCCGCCGCCCACCGGTGCGCGGCCACCGCTTTGACGTTGGGCTGACTGAAGTGCCAGGAGCCGTCGAGGTCGATGTCGTACAGAGATGGACCGGGGATCAGATCAACACACGCGTCACAGGCGCGCTGCTGCGCGGCGCGGATGCGATCGACGCTCTCCGGCGGGTAGCGCGCCGGGCTGAAGTCGCCGATCTGGGCGGCCACCACGGGAGCGCCCACCGCCGCCCTCATCGTGGCGGCGAAGCGGCGCAGGCGCTGCTCGAACGCGCCCGGCGGCACGCTCCAGCGCGCGTCAGACTCGCCCTGCCAGAACAACACGGCGCGCACGTGCCCACCCACCGCGCGGATCCGTCTCAGTATGGACCCGTAGAGCGTGCGCGGAGAGCGCGGTCTCGTCGGGTCTCTGAGCCAGCGCTCCATGGTGACGTTGCCGCGAGCACACGGGATGAACGCGACCGGGACATCCTCGGCAGCCACGAGCTCGGTGGCCACCAGCGGCCACACCGAACCGGAGCCGTGCCGGTCCCGGCTCACCGTATCCACCTGACCCACGGGACTGTCCACAGGGTCGGCGAGCTGCTTCCACTGATCGTCGTTGCCGAAAAGCCCGGCGCGAAGGGTGTCGTGATGGTAGACGCTGAGCTCACGGCTGCGACCGCTGGCGTTGCTCTGACCGGCGATCACGTAGATGTCTCCGATGCCGACGAATCTCCGGGCGACCCGGCATGCCGGGTGACCCAGGCTCCGGACCTCAAGCGTCTCTTGACCGACCCGACGGGCCCGGAGGCAAGCGCGAAACGTCCCGTCGCGCCCGGCGCGCACAGGCGTCCAGGGCTCGTCCCCCCAGCGGACCTGCAGACGTCCGTCGAACCCAAGGCAACGACCGGCCACGACGATATCGCCGCGATCGTCGCGGTCACGCTGCACGACCTGGTACGCGCATGGCTGATCGAGGCGGATCGACCGGTCCGAGTGCGCCTGTGCCGGCGAATCGGAGGCTCCGCCGAGCGGAGTCGCGACGAGGACGGCGAACATCGCGAGCCGCAGCCCCAGCGCCTGTCTCATCGACTCACCCTCCCGTCGTGCCGCATAACGGCGCTGCTTCGGACTCAGCCGGCGGCCGGGCAGGCCTGGAGCCGGCGGGCGGAATCGAACCGCCGACCTGCCGCTTACAAGGCGGCTGCTCTGCCAGCTGAGCTACGCCGGCCCGCGGTCAGTCTACCCCAGCATCGGCTGGGGAGATCGCGAGTCGCGGCTATACTGCAACCTATGGACTCGTGTAGGACTTTCCCAGCGGCGCCGACCTCGTGGCGGCGCCTGCTTGTGGCGGTCGGTGCCGCAGCCGTGCTGGCGCTCGCGCTGGCCGCGCCGTCATGCGCCGGTGCGTTCGCCGGCAAGGGCCCCGACGTCAAGGCGCGCAGCGGCATCGTGATCGTCCGGAGCACGGGCAAGGTCCTGTGGTCGAAGAGCGCCGACCTGCGCCTCGCGCCGGCCTCGTGCGCGAAGATCATGACAGCGCTGGTCGTCCTCCAACACGAGCCTGACCTCGGTCGCCTGCTCCGCGCCCCGAACAGCGTCACCGCTTATCAGAAGGTGGCCATCGGCCTGCGGCCGGGCGACCGCATCACCGTTCGCCAGGCGCTGCGCGGCATGCTCATCAAGAGCGCCAACGACGCAGCCGTGACGCTGGCCGGCGGCGTAGCCGGCGGCGAGGGTCGGTTCGTCAAGCTGATGAACCAGCGCGCCCGCGCACTGGGGCTCGTCAACACCCACTTCCTCAACTGTCGCGGCACGCCGCAGCCCGGCCTCTACTCATCGGCCCGCGACCTCGCCAAGCTCGGCCGCGTCGCCATGCTCGACCCCGACTTCCGCGCCATCGTCAAGACAAAGACGGCCGTCGTCCGCTGGCCGCCCGCTCACGCGGTCACGGTGACGTCGCACAACCTCCTCCTCGACTACCCGTGGGCCGACGGCATCAAGACGGGATCGACGAGCCGATCGAAGATGGTCCTCGTCGGGTCCGGCAAGCTCGGGGCAGAGGCGCTCATCGTCGTCACGATGCGCGAGCCGACGCGAGAGCAGGAGGTGCGTGACGCCGTGGCGCTCTTCAAGTGGGGGTCCGCCCAGAACCTGCAGGGTCGCGCGGTACGGATCGGCGCCAGCGCCCTCGCCGGCACGCCGGCCTCGCCGACGCCGTGACGCTCCTCTCGGGCCTGCGCCGGTCCACCGGTGCCGCGCTCGTGCTGCTCGTCCTCGCGACGCCGGCGCTCTGCGGCGCCTGCGGCGGCGGAGGCGGCGGTGGCGTCGGCGACGCCAAGCCCTCGACGCCCCCATCCGGGCCTCCCGAGGTCCAGGCCTGGTCGGGCATCGTCATCGAGAGGGCCAGCGGCCGGGTGCTCTGGAGCAAGACGCCGGACCGGCAGCTGCCGCCGGCCTCGTGCACCAAGATCATGACCGCCCTGCTGACGCTCGAGCACGTGCGCGATCTCGATGCCTACGCTACCGTCCCGCAGATCCCCCTGCCGCAGAAGGTGGGCGTCAACCTCCGGCCCGGCGACCGCATCAGCGTGCGCGAGGCACTGTACGCCCTCATGGTGAAGAGCGCCAACGACGCGGCCTTGACACTCGCCTCCTTCGTCGGCGGGAGCGAGCGGGCGTTCGTCAGACTCATGAACGCCCGTGCCGCCGAGCTCAGGCTGAGACACACGCACTTCAAGAACTGCCGCGGCACCCCTGAAGAGGGCCACTACTCGTGCGCCCGCGACTTGGCAACTCTCGGGCGGGTCGCCATGCGAGATGCGACCTTCAGGCGGCTCGTCCGCACCAAGAAGGCCGTGATCCGTTACCCGCCGGATGCGGCCGTGCCCGTTGAGAACCACAACAGGCTGCTTGACTACGAGTGGGCCGACGGCATCAAGACGGGAGCCACCGCGGCGTCCGGCAAGGTCCTCGTGGGCTCTGGCAAGCCCGGCCCGATCGCCCTCATCGTCGTGACGATGCACGAGCCCACGCGCGAACAGGAAGTCCGCGACGCGGTCGCCCTCTTCGAGTGGGCCACGGCGCAGTACGCCGGCGGCCCGGTGACCGCCTCACCGTCCTCGTCTCGCTGACTCCCCTATCCGGCGGTCAGCGCGCGAAAGCGCTCCACGGAGCGTATCGGCACGTCCAGTACGCGCGCTATGTTGAACTTCGCCTCGATCGCGAGCGCGTCGGCGGGCGTCGCCGTGTCCTCGGAGGGGATCGTCCCCAGCCCCAGCTCGCGCCGCACGTCCCACATCGCCACCGGGTCGCTCAGGTCCATCGGCGCGACTCCGAGCTTCTCGGCCACGTAGGCCTTGGCCTCGGGGAGGCGCATCCGTCGCGTCAGCTGCGTGCGGGCCACCAGATCTCCGGCGGCCCGCAGTCCGCCCATACCTGACGCGACACCGTGGCCGATACCCTGGCTGTGGTTGTCGCCGGCGCCGATCTACAAGCCGTCCAGCCGCAGGATGTCCACGCAGGCGCGCGAGGCGCGCGAGACGGCGTCGACCGGCGGCAACGCGTGCATCGGCACGCCGCCGACGCCCATGCCACCGTTCATGTGGATGGGGATCTCGCTGGCCGCAGAGCACGGCTTGACGATGGTGCAGGCGCGGGCGACGTTCCAGGCCACTGTCCGGCCGGTGTTGACGTTGATGGCCGGGCCGAAGACCGAGGCGCCGGCGCGCGCCGCCAGGCGCATCTGCGCCTCGGGCCAGAGCCCGGCCAGCCGCACGCCGTCATACTCCAACTGGCCGTGCATGCCGAGCACGAACTCGCTGGCCATGCCGATCTGGATGCCCCAGTCCGGGAACTGCGCGCGAATCCGCTCGATGGCCCGCAGAGCGGCAAGAAAGTCGGCGTCGCCGGCGGCTCCGGCCGTGTCGAGGTTGATGGCGTCGGCGCCGGCCTCGTACATCCCCTCCGCCACGTAGACGATGTCGGCGACCGCGAGCTCGACCGCCTCTTCTTGCGCGGCGCGGGCCTCGTCGATCCTGCCGAGAGGCAGCAGCCGCGACCAGTTGGGCACGGGGCCGTCCGGCTCCGTGTAGCGGCCGAGGTCCGGCATGGCGCCGTAGTGGACGGGGACGGTGAGCAGGAGCTGGGCCTGCCGCATCGTCTCCTGCTCAAAGGGCAGCACCGGCTTGATGGGCTTGAACGAGTAGTCGTGATGATAGAGCTCGACGGTGTCGGTGCAGACGGTCTGCTCGTGGTTCTGCAGATCGTTGATGCGCGAGCCGGCGTCCTGGCTGCCGACCCCGTCGGACGTGAGGATCACCTCGTCACCGAGGTCGACGGCGCTGAAGCGCGCCCGGCTCGCGAAGATGTCGGCGAGATGGTCCATCTCACCCTCGTCGAGCGGCGCCACCTTGGCGCGCTTGACCGCCGCTTCAACGCCGTCATGAACGTCCGTCTCGATCTGCGCACGGCTCATCAGGATCAGAGACCCGTCGCCCATGCGCGTCGGGATAGTACCGTCCATGGTGCCCCCAGTCGTCGGTTGATGGGGCATATGCCGCAGCCGCTTGCGACCCGCGGGACCCCGCACCCTGCCTGACCCGAGCCTACACGCCGTCTCAGCGGCTGTCATGGGTGGATCTATCGGCAAAGTTGGCGGGCGGAGCGGCGCAAAGCTGAGTGAACCCCGAGGCCACTAAGCACGTTGCTGCCGCCCGGAGGCGCGGAGGCTTAAAGGGTCGAGGCCCCGGGGGGGACGGGGCCTCGTGCAAGGGCTTTGGGGTAAACCCTCGTGTGGGGGGTCTTCTCTTGCCAGTGAAAGGAGCTACCAAGGATATTGCCCCGCGAATGTTGCGTTGGGATGAAGCCGCGCGTAGGCGCGCGAAGCGTGGATTGCCCACGGGTTATGGAGCGAGGGCGCGGACCGCAGTAGGTCCGCGCCCTCGTCGAGCAGACCGAAGGCCGGCGCATCGGGTCGCCGCTATGGCGACCACCACGCCGGCCCTCAGACCGCGGCTCGCCCGGGGCCGGGGCGAACCACAAAGAAGATAGGAGGTACCAGCACTTGGCGCTGGCAGCGGGCTTCTCGGAGACGGGAAGCGCCGCAAGAGGAACACTAGAAGTGGTTTGCGAAGAATCTGTTAACCAAATATTAATGACTATTAAGTGAGCAGTCGATAATGGCTGCCACTCTGACGTACTTTAGAGTAGCTTCACGACCGTTTTGCATCCTCAGACACGTCGTCACGACGGTCTCAGCTGGGTGAGAGCTGGCCGGCGTTCGGCGTCGGGCCGGGCTGAAGAAGCGCCAGGAGCCCGGCCTCGTCGATTACCGTGACACCCAGCTTCTGTGCCTTCTCGAGCTTGGCACCCGGGTCGTCGCCGGCGACCACGAAGCCCGTCGCGCGGCTCACCGAGCCGACCACCTTGCCTCCCTCGGCCTCGATCAGCTCCTGAGCCTCACCACGCGTGATCCCCGCCAGCTTGCCGGTGAGCACGAAGGTCGTCCCCGTGAGCGCTCCCTCGGGCCGGCCGGACCGCTCCTCGACCAGGCGCACGCCCGCGCGGCGTAGTTTCTCGACCGTCTCCCGGTTGTGTGCGTCGCCGAGGTACTGCTCCACAGCTTCGGCGACCACCGGGCCGATCCCGGGAACCTCGGCGAGCTCGTCGGCGCTCGCCGCCAGCAGGTCGTCGATGCCGGCGTACCGCTCGACCAGCGCCTGCGCGGTGACCGCGCCGACATGCCTGATCCCCAGGGCGAAGAGTACGCGCGCGAAGGGACGCTGCTTTGACGCCTCGATCGCCGCCGCCACCTTGTCGGCCCGCTTCGCCTCGACGAGGACCAGCTCCCCGCTCTCGTCCCGCCGCGTCTTGCCCCCGAAGCCGGGGAGCGAGACGACGCGACCAGCCTCGAGGCGCACGAAGTGCCCGCGCTCGAGGCCGAAAAGGTCGGCTACGTTCTCGATGAGCCCCTGACTGTGGAGCAGTTCCACCGTCTCCTCACCGATACCCTCGATGTCCATGGCCCCCCTGCTGACGAAGTGCTTGATGCTCTCCACCAGCTGGGCCGGGCACGAGCGGTTGGGGCAGCGCACGGCGACCTCGCCCGTCTCGCGGACCGTGCGGGCACCGCAGGCGGGGCACTCGGCCGGCATGCTCCACTCGGGCAGGGCGGCGTGGCGCGCAGCGCGCGTGACAGGCCGCCCTTCGTCGTCGAAGGTCTCACCCACGGTGACCGGCCCGACCACTTGCGGGATCACGTCGCCCGCCCGCTGCAGAACCACGTCGTCTCCGGGACGAATGTCCTTGCGGTGGATGTCGTCCTCGTTGTGCAGGGTCGCCCGCTCGACCGTCGTTCCGCCGACGAAGACCGGCGCGAGCACCGCGAACGGCGCGAGCACGCCGGTCCGACCGACGTTGACCTCGATGCTCTGGAGCCGTGTCGTCGCCGTCGTCGGCGCGAACTTGAAGGCGATGGCCCAGCGCGGATCGTGGGCGACGCTCCCCAGCGCCCGTTGCACGGCGAACGAGTCGACCTTGACCACGGCTCCGTCGATGTCGTAGTCAAGCTCTGCGCGACGTTCCTCCCAGGCCCCGCACGCTGCGGCCACTTCGGCGATGGTGTCCAAGACCGCGATGTGCGGGTTCACACGAAAGCCGGACGCCCGTAGCCATTCGAGGGCGCTGTGATGGTCGGGCAGGTTCAGACCTTCGCTGTAGCCGATGGCGTAGCACCAGAGGTCGAGCGGCCGGGCCGCGGCCACCGCCGGGTCGAGCTGGCGGATGGAGCCGGCGGCGGCGTTGCGCGGGTTGACGAAGGCGCTGAGCCCATCGGCGCGACGCTGCTCGTTGAGGCGCGCGAACGCGGCGAGCGGCAAGTAGACCTCGCCGCGCACCTCGATCAGCGGCGGCTGGTCGGCGGTGCGCAGTCGCAGCGGCAGCGCGCCGATGGTACGCAGATTGGCGGTGACGTCCTCCCCGACCTCTCCGTCTCCGCGCGTGGCGCCCATGGAGAAGACGCCGTCGCGGTAGGTGAGCGAGATCGCGAGCCCGTCTATCTTCGGCTCGACGACGTAACGCAGCGGCACGTCGCCGAGCTCCTTCGCCTCGAGCAGGCGGCGATTGCGCTGGTCCCAGGCGAGGAGCTCCTCCTCGCCCTTGGCGTTCGCCAGCGAGAGCAGCGGCTCCAGGTGGCGCACCTGGCTGAAGGCCTCGAGCGGCGGAGCACCGACGCGCCGGGTCGGCGAGTCGGCGGTGCGCAGCTGCGGGTGCTCCCGCTCCAGCGCCGCGAGCTCCCGGTAGAGCGCGTCGTACGCCGCGTCGTCGACCTCGGGCTGGTCGAGAACGTAGTACAGGTGCGCGTGCCGGTCGATCTGCTCGCGCAGTTCGGCCGCTCTGGCCGCCGCTGCCGCCTCGCTCACCGCTCCCCCTTTCGCCGCCGCGTCACGCCGGTCCGGCGCCTACCCGCCGGTGAGACCCTCAGTCTCCGGCGGGCTCACGCGCAGGCCCTCGCCGCGCAGGCACAGATCGAGCAGCTCGCGCGGCTCGTCCAGCCAGTAGTCGGGCGCCACGGCAAGCAGAGCCTCGCGCCCGAAGACACCCCAGGCGACGGCCGCCGTGGCCATGCCGGCCGCCCTGCCCGCCTCGATGTCGACCGGGCTGTCGCCGACGTAGAGCGAGCCCACGGCCTCCGCGCCGAGACGCTCGAGGCAGAGCCGCAGCGGGACCGGCGACGGCTTGTGCTCGGTCGAGTCGCTGGCCGTGACGACGACGTCGAAGTGCTGGCGGAGGCCCACGGCCCGGAACGCCATGGCCGTGGTGTCACGGCTCTTGCTGGTGACGATGCCGAGGCGGCGGCCGGCGGCCTTCAAGCCGTCCAGGACCTCCGCCACGCCATCGTAGCCACGGATGAGCTCGTCGTGACGACGGTGGTTGTACTCGCGGTACACGTCGTAGAGCTCCTGCGCGTGGTCCGCGGACAGGCGCTCCATCTGGCCCATGAGCGGCTGCCCGACGCCGGCGGTGATCACCTCGTCGGGCAACACCACACCGAGCACGGTCCGCGTCGCGTAGCGGAACGACTGCACGATGAGCTCGACCGTGTCGACGACGGTGCCGTCGAGGTCGAAGACGACCGGGTCGAAGCCGGAGGAGCGCTCAGCCACGGATGCGCTCCAGGTCGAGGTCCCAGCTGGCTAGGTCGGCGAGAAGACGGGGGTCGAGGAGGTCGTAGCGAAGCGGCGTGACCGCGACGAACCCGGCCGCGACGACATCGAAGTCCGTGTCTACCCACTCGCCGGAGGCCGGGTGGTCGCAGGGCAGAAAGTGCTCGCGGGAGGGCGCGCCGGGTTCGGCGCCGGCCAGCACGACACGGTCGTGGCAGCTGGCACCCCCGAGGCGCGCCGGGCGGATACCCGCAAAGCCGGCCAGCGGCCTGTCCGGGAGGTTGACGTTGAGCATGCTGTGGCGCGGCAAGCGGCGCGCGATGACATGCTCGACCATGGCTCGTAGCACCGGCTCCGCCTCTTCGAGCCAGCCGGGTTCGCGACTCTCGACCGAGAAGGCGATGGCCGCGAGGCCGCGCAGCGCGGCCTCGAAGGCGGCGCCGACAGTACCGGAGTAGGTGACGTCGGCGCCCATGTTGCCACCCGCGTTCACCCCGGAGACGACGATGTCGGGGGTCGGGCGGTCGAGACCGAGCAGGGCGATCCGCACACAGTCGGACGGCGTGCCGTCGCAGGCGTACCCGGGCCAGCCGTCGCCGAACTCCCTGGGCTCGAGGCGCAGGGCGCGGTCGATGGTGATCCCGCGCGCCACAGCGCTCGTGTTGCGGTCGGGCGCGATCGTGGTGATCTCCCCGAGCCCGGCGACCGCCCGGCGCAGCACGGCGATGCCGGGCGCCTCGATACCGTCGTCGTTGGTAAGAAGGATATTGATCGTCACACGCGCATTGTAGCCGAAGGCCGGTATACGTTCGTCGCCGGCCCTCCCCTCGCGCCGCCTCGTGCTGTAACCTGTGTCGACGACGACCTCCACGCCAGCCGGCGGCAGGAAAGCCACGCCTGTCGTCGTAGGAGTGCACGGCAAGGCCGAGAAGGAGCCGCGTGACCGCACTGACCCACGTCACGAACGAG
>JBBQFA010000047.1:0-11940 GCA_038321515.1 Thermoleophilia bacterium
GGCGGTCTCGAGGCCGTCGGCGTCAAGATCATCGCGGCCTTCCCCGCCAACTTCGGCAGCGAGTACGATACCCACCAGGGCGTCGTCCTCTTCTTCGACACCGAGCGCGGCCTGCTCCGCGCCATCGTCGACGCGACCTCGATCACAGCGATCCGTACCGCCGCCGTGAGCGGGCTCGTCACTGACCTGCTGGCGAAGCCGGATGCCGGCGACCTGGCGATCATCGGCGCCGGCACGCAGGCGCACACGCACCTGCAGGCGATGATGGCCGTGCGGCCGGTGCGCCGCGTGCGCGTGTTCAGCGTGCCGGCGGAGAGCGCCGCGCAGTTCGCGGAGCGCGAGTCGCGGCTCACGGGTCTGACCGTCGAGGTGGCGGCGACCGCTGAAGAGGCTGTCGCCGGCGCCGACCTCATTTGCACCACGACGACCGCCGCCGAGCCGGTCGTGCTCGGCGCGTGGGTCAGCCCCGGCGCCCACATCAACGCCGTAGGCGCGTACACGCCGGCGACCCGCGAGCTCGACTCCGCCCTGGTCGTCAAGGCCCGTCTCTACGCCGATAAACGCGAGTCGCTGCTCAGTGAATCCGGCGAGTTCCTCTTTCCCAAGAGTGAGGGGCTGATCGGCGACGACCACATCGTCGGCGAGATCGGCGAGGTGCTCACCGGCAAGGCCCCGGCGCGCACTTCTCCCGACCAGATCACCCTGTTCAAGTCGCTGGGCATCGCCATCGAAGACCTGGCCGCGGCGCATCACGTGTACCTCAAGGCCCAGGAGCGCGAGCTCGGCACCTGGGTCGAGATCGGCGGCCTGCACTTCGGCAGAGCCGTGGAGGGCTGAGCGATGACCGTCGCCACCTACCCCGAGTTCTTCAACGACGTCTTCGGTCCCGTCATGCAGCCGGGCTCGAGCTCGCACTTCGCCGGCCCGTGCCGCCTGGGGCTTCTGGCCGGGCAACTGCTCGGCGAGCCGCCCGCCCGAGTCCGCATCCTGCTCGACGAGAAGGGGTCGTTCGCCGGGACCTTTGGGATCATGGCGGAGGACAGGGCCATGGTCGGCGGCGTCCTCGGGTTCGAACCCGACGACGAGCGGCTGTTCCGCTCCTTCGAGCTCGCTGAGGAGATGGGCGCCGAGGTCTCGTTCGAGTTCGGGGCGATCACCGAGAGCGACCACCCCAATGCCGTCAAGTTCATCCTGACGGGGCGCAGCGGCCGGGAGGCGGAGCTGGTCGGCAACTCCACGGGCGGCGGCATGGTGGAGACGGTCACGGTCAACGGCTATCCGCTGCGGACCATCGGCGACACCTACGTACTCCTGGTCGCCGACGCGCAAAGGCAGATCGGCGACGATCAGCTCGCGGCCCTCGAACCCGAGCTGGCCGAGCTGGTGAGCAGCTGCGAGGCGGAGGTAGACGGCCGCGGCGTGCTGCGCGCCTACATGCTGGCGGTGGAGCCCGACCTCGTGGCCCTGAACGGCCTGCTCACCGCGAGCCTGCCGGGCGTCGACGTGGCCGTCCTCGCGCCGCTGCTGCCGGTGATCTCCCAGATCGACCGCCAGCCGCAGCTGTTCGACACCATGACCCGGTGGCGCGAGATCGCCGAGACTGAAGGCTTGCCTATGTGGGAGGTCGCGGTCCAGTACGAGATGGACGCCTCGGGGTGGCCGCGAGCCTGGATCCTCGACCGCATGGCGCTGCTTGCCGGCCTCATGCGCCGGCAGACGCGGGCCGTGTACGAGGAGGATGTCGAGGTGCCCACCAGCCCGTTCAAGCCCGACTTCGCGGGCCGATGGGCCGAGCATGCCCCTTCTGGCCGGGCCGTCACCGAAGGCGTCACGGCCCAGACCATCAAGTGGGCCTACGGCGCCGGCTCCGGCATCCCCGGCGTCGTCGTCGTGCCAGGCCCGATGGGCGGAGGCGCCGGCTACATCTACGCCGCCATGAGCGCCGTGCAGGATGCCCGCGGCTTCAGCGACGACGACCTGCTGCGCGGCCTCTTCATCGCCGCCGGCATCGGCGCCATCTCCTACACGCGCTCGGCGCCGACCGGGGAGGTCACCGGCTGCACCGGCGAGGCCGGCACCTGCGGCGCCATGGCCGCCGCGGCCATCGTCGAGATGGCCGGCGGCTCGCCCGAGGCGGTGGAGAACGCGGCCTCCCTGGCGCTGCAGGCTTTCACCGGCATGCCGTGCGACCCGATGCCGGGGGGCATGTGCCAGCCGTGCCGCAGCCGCATCCTCGCGACGACCTGCATGGCTCACGTCTTTGCGGATCTGGCCATGGCGGGTCACGAGGCGGTGCTGCCGCTGCACGAGGCCATCGACGTGGCCGACAAGATCGGCCGCGGCCTGCCGCCGGAGCTGCTTTGCACCTCCGCCGGCGGCGCCTGCGCGGCTCCGGCGGCGCAGCGCTGCCGGGCCGACTTCGAGCAGTGGTTCGCGGCGAGCAAGCCGGAAGAGCGCCCGCCGGCGAGCCTGATCTGACCGGCTCAGGCATGCGAAGAGCTCACATCATCCGGCCCGGTCGCAACGGAGGCTCGGGCCTGACACACTTCCCGGTGGCGCGCACACGGCCCCGAGCGGCAGGACAAAAGGAGCGGGATTGACGCAAGACCTGAAGTACGTGGGCAGGAGTTACCCCGTCCATGACGTTGCCCAGAAGGTCACCGGCGAGCTCATCTACGGCAGCGACTTTCGCCTGCCCGGCATGCTGTACGCGAAGCTGCTGCTCAGCCCGATCGCGCACGGCATGGTCAAGCGCATCGACGCCTCACGCGCCGAGGCGCTGCCGGGCGTCGTCAAGGTGTTCTCGCACCTGAACGCGCCCATGGATCCCTTCTGCAGGGCGCGGATCCACCCGGGGCAGGATCTCTCCCCGCACGACGAGACACTGTTCAGCGAGCACGTGCGGTTCGTGGGCGATCGCGTGGCCGCGGTCGTGGCCGCGAGCCAGGAGGTCGCTGCCGCTGCCGTCGCGCTGATCGACGTGGAGTACGAAGAGCTGCCGGCGCTGCTGACGCCCGAGGAGGCGCTTGCGCGCGACGACGTCCCCATCCACCCCGGCGGCAACCTGGCCTACGAGCACCAGACCGAGGTGGGCGAGCGGCCGGATTTGACCAACGCCGTCGTCGTCGCCTCGTCGACCAGCACGCCGCGCACCCATCACGCCGCGCTCGAGCCGCATGTGTGCATCGTGCAGGGCCACAGCACCGGTGGGATGACCGTCTGGACGACCAGCCAAGGCGTGTACGCCGCGCGCACTGTCATCGCCGAGCTGCTCAAGCTCGAGTACCACCGCGTCCGCGTCATCAAGCTGCCCATGGGCGGCTCGTTCGGCGGTAAGACTGAGTACATCCTCGAGCCGGTCACGGCCTTTCTGGCGCACGCGACCCGGCGGCCGGTCAGGCTCCTGTTCGACCGCGAAGAGACGATGATCGCGACCATGTGTCGCCCGGCTACCGCGACGACCATCCGCACCGCCTGTACCGCAGACGGCGACCTGCTGGACGTCGAGGCCGCGACGACACTCGACGCCGGTGGCTACGCGTCGAGCACGCCCGACTACTCGATCCACATGTGCAAGAAGATCACCAAGCTCTACCGGGTGCCGCACTACGACCACCGTAGCCGCGTCGTCTACACCAACACGCCGGTCGGCGGAGCCGCCCGTGGGTGGGGCGCTCCCGAGATCATGGCGGCCACCGAGATCCACATGGACAGGGTCGCGGCGGCGCTGCGCATGGACCCGGTCGAGCTGCGACTCAAGAACATGGTGGAGCCCTTCGACATCGACCCGGTGACAGGCCTCTCGCTCGGCGACGCGCGCGTGCGCGAGTGCCTGGAGCGAGGTTCGGTCGCTTTCGACTGGGCCACGCGCCGGGCTCGGCCGGCCGGCAGGGGCCGGATCCGGCGCGGCGTCGGCGTCGCTTGCGGCGCACACAAGAACGGCATGTTCGGCGCCTTCCCGGAGGCCAGCAACATGTCGCTCAAGATGAACGAGGACGGCACCTTCGAGCTGAATGCCAGCCTGCACGAAGTCGGCTGTGGCATCGTCACGACGATGAAGGTCATCGTCGCCGAGGTGCTCGGTGTGCACCCTGATCTGATCGCCGCCGGCGAAGCGGACACGGCGACGACGCCCTTCGACTACGGCACCTACGGAAGTCGCGTGACCTACGTCGTCGGCGCCTGTGCCCGTGTCACCGCGGAGAAACTCAAGACGACTCTCATCGCTGCGGCCGCCGATCTGTTGAAGGTCCCGGTGGAGCGGCTGTACGCGAAGGATGGCGCGGTCCACATCCGCGACGACGGCGACCGCGCCATCGCCTACCGCGACATCGCCCGGCTCAGCCAGATGAAGAGCACGCCGGCGATCTCCGCGTCGACGACGTACTACGCAGTGTCGAACCCGGCGTCGTACTCGGTGCAGTTCGCCGAGGTGGAGGTCGACTGCGCCACCGGCCTGACGGCCGTCACCGACTTCCTCGCCGTCGGCGACGTAGGCCAGGCCATCAACCGCGGTATGGTCGAGGCGCAGTTCCAGGGTGCCGTGCAGATGGGCATCGGCTACGCGCTCTACGAGCACCTCGACGTCGACGCGGCCGGGCGCACTGGGGTCGACGGCTTCAAGAACTACCACATCGTCAACGCACCGGACATGCCGGACGTCCAGGTGCTGCTCGTCGAGCACGAGGGCGACGACGGGCCGTTCAGCGCCAAGAGCGTCGGCGAGATCGCCGTCGTGCCGACCGCGCCCGCGGTCGTCAACGCCGTGAACAACGCTCTCGGGACGACGCTCTCGGACCTGCCGCTCATCCCGGAGAGGATCGTCGCCGCACTCCACAGCGCAGACGAGGAGGCGCGATGAACCTGTTACTCACGGTCAACGGGATCGTCTACGAGGTCGAGGCTCGACCGACGGCGAGACTCCTCGACGTGCTCAGGGATCAACTCGGCCTCACCGGTACCAAGGAGGGCTGCGCTGAGGGCGAGTGTGGCGCCTGCACGGTGATCGTCGACGGCAAGGCGGTGGACTCGTGCGTGATGCTCGCCGTCCAGGCGCGTGGCAAGGAGGTGCTCACGGTCGAGGGGCTGGCCGTTTCCGGAGAGCTCGACCTGCTGCAGCAGAAGTTCGTCGAAAATGGCGCGGTGCAGTGTGGCTACTGTACCCCGGGGATGCTCATGTCGGCCAAGGCGCTGCTCATGGCCAACCCTCTGCCTTCGGAGCAGGACATCCGCATCGCCATCGCCGGGAACCTGTGCCGCTGCACCGGCTACACGACCATCGTCGCCGCGATCCGGGCCGCGAGCGGCCAGGAGACCGCGGTGATGGAACTGCCGGTCGACGCCGAGGAGCTCGCGGCCGAGGTGACGACCGATGTAGAGACGCTTGTCGCCGTCGTCGGGGCAGACACGGCCGCCCTCCTCATCACCGACGAGCCGGGCGGCAAGCCGCGCGGCGAAGGAGGCGAGTGACGTGGCGGCCATCGACGTGACGGCCCCCTCGACTCTCTCCGAGCTGATCGAGGCGCTCGCCCGTGCGACGTCTCGCACCAGGTTGCTCGCCGGCGGCACCGATCTGGTGCGCGACATCCGGCAGCCGGGTCACCAGCCGGATCTGCTCATCGACCTCTCGAGGCTCACCGAGCTTTCGTACGTCCGTCTCGACGGCGAGATGCTCCGGGTGGGAGCGACAACGACGTTCACGGAGTTGCAGTCCGATGCGCTGATCCGCGAACACACGCCGTGCCTGGCGCAGGCGGCCGCCCAGGTCGGCTCCGTCCAGATCCGCAACGTTGCCACCATCGCCGGCAACGTCGCCAATGCTTCACCCTGCGCCGACGGGGCCACGGCCCTCACGGCGCTCGGCGCGGAGGTGAGCATCCTCGACGGGGCCGGCCACGTCACGTCGCGCCCGCTCGGCGATGTCCTGGTCGGGCCGGGCAAGACGACGCTGAGCCACGACCAGGCGATCATCGAGTTTTCGTTCGCGGCGCTGGGCGCGGAGTATCGCTCGGCGTTCGCCAAGATCGGCTCACGGACCGCCGTGACCGTCGCGCGGCTCAGCATGGCGCTCGTCGTGCGCTTCGACCCGGTCGCTGCCGCCCTCACCGACGTGCGGGTGGGTTTCGGTGCTGTGGGCGAAGCCGCCTTTCGGGACTCCGAGCTGGAGCAGGTGCTGGAGGGCCGACCCGCGGACGAGGAGTCGGCCCGGCTCTTCGCCGCCGGCTGCGTCGCCGCCGTACAGCGGTCGATCCCCGGGCGCTACTCGCTGCCGTACAAGCAGCACGCCGCCCGCGGGCTCGCGTACGACGCCTGGAACGCCCTGGCGCTGTGCCCGCCGTGTGAACCGGCCTGGGACTGAGGGCCGCCGGCCACCGCAAACGGGCGGAGCAGTGATGGGCATCTACGAGAACACGCGCACGCCGCGCATCGTCGCGGGCCCCGGCGTGCTGCAGAAGCTCCCTGCGCTGCTCGCCGCGCAGGGCGTGCGCGAGGTCGTGGCCGTGTCTGACCCGGGAGTCGAGCGGGCCGGTCTTGTGGAGCGCCTGCGGTCGCTGCTGAGCGACGGCTTCGAGGTGCACACGCACATCGCTCCGCCCGGCGAGCCGGTCGCCGAAGACGCCGAGGTCGCGGCCACCCTCGTCCGCGACCACCCTGAGGCGACGGTCATCGGCCTCGGCGGTGGCACCGCTCTGGACACCGCCAAGCTTGCCGCCGCGGTAGCCGCCGCCGCCGAGCCTGTCGGCCACTACTTCCTCCGTCCCGACTCGTTTGCCGGCAAACGGCCGTCGGTGCTGATCCCGACCACGTCGGGCACCGGCTCCGAAGTGACGCGTACCGCCGTCTGTAGCGACGACGCGGGTCACAAGCTCTGGTGCTGGGGCGAAGCCTTGCTGCCCGAGCTCGTGCTCCTGGACCCCACGCTGACCACGTCCCTCCCGGCGGCGCTGACTGCCACGACCGGCCTCGACGCCCTGGCGCACGCCATCGAGGCGGTCACGGGTCGCCGCCGCACCGAACTCGCCTGCGCCCCCGGCCTGCACGCCATCCGCCTCGTCGCGAGACACCTGCGCTTGGCGGTCGCCGCGCCCGGCGATGTGGCGGCGCGGCAGCGCATGCAAGAGGCCGCCTGTCTCGCCGGGCTCGCCCGGGAGAACGGCGGCACGGGCATCGCGCACACGCTGGGGCACGCGCTCGGCGCGGCCTACGGCGTGCCGCACGGCATCGCCGTCGCCGCCGCGCTGCGCGCCGTGCTGCCCTGGAACATCATCGGTGACCAGGAGCTCTTCGACCCGGTCGCCGCATCCTTCGAGCCGGCGGCGCGTGCCGCCGACCTGCCGCGCCTCTACGACGAGCTGCTCGTAGGCGTCGGGTTCACCGCTGCGCTCGAGCCTTACCGTCAGACGCGCCTCGACGCCGCCGTGCTCAAGGAGGCGAGCCTGTCGCCGGAGAACGGACCCACGGTGCGCAACAACGCGCGCCCCGTGGGTGACCTGGACATCTCGTCGCTCTGCATCGGCCTGGTCGACGCCTGGAACGCCCCGCCGGCCTGAGGAGCGCGCCGCTCGCGGAGAGTATGGGCAGTGTGGCAGCCATTCGGCGGCAGAATATTCTTATTCCAGCTTGACTAAACGAACATTTCGCTGAATACTGCTCTGGTTGTCGGCATTCGGCGGAGGTGGCCGTGGACTCACTCGATCGCGACGTTCTGTTGGCCCTTCAGGCCGACGGACGCATGTCCAACCTCGCGCTGGCGCGCACCCTCGATCTCTCGCCGTCGGCCATGCTCGGCCGCGTGCGGCGCCTCGAGCGCAGCGGCGCCATCCGTGGCTATCGCGCCATCCTCGACCCCACCGTCCTCGGCATCACCGTGCGGGCCATCGTTGTCGCCCGTCTCAGGGAGCACAGCGAGCGCTCCATCATGGAATTCGAGAAGGGCATCAAGAACGTGCCCGGCGTGCGTGCCTGCTATCACGTCACCGGGCAGTTCGACATGGTCGTGGAGCTGGCGCTGCGCGACCTCGACCATCTCGGCCAGCTCATCCGGGTCGACATCGCCCGTATCCCCGGCGTCATGAACCTCGAGACCATGCTCATCATGGCCGAGCCGGTCGAAGACGAAGGCTGGCCCATCGTCCCCGAAGCGTAGAGTCCCTGCCGGCGCCGCAGCCGCGGGCCGCCCCACCGTTCCCAGGAGGTTCCCCATGTCCGCCAAAAAAGGCGTCCTCGACCTGCACCAGATGAAGCGCGCCGGCGAGCAGATCGCCTGGCTCACCGCCTACGACTACCCGACCGCCACCTTCGAGGAGGCCGCCGGCATCGACATGATCCTGGTCGGCGACTCGCTCGGCATGTGCGTCTACGGCTACGCCGGCACGGTGCCGGTGACCATGGACCAGTGCATCGTGCACTGCGAGGCCGTGCGTCGCGGCGCCCCCAAGACGTTCATCGTCGGCGACATGCCCTTCATGAGCTACCAGATCTCCGACGAAGAAGCCGTGCGCAACGCCGGGCGATTCCTCAAGGAGGCCGCCGTCGACGCCATCAAGCTCGAGGGTGGCGTCAGCGTGATCAGCCGCGTCAAGGCGATCCTCGACGCCGGCATCGTGGTTTGCGGCCACATCGGCCTGACGCCGCAGAGCTCCGGCCAGCTCGGCGGCCACAAGGCCCAGGGCCGCACGCTCGAGAGCGCCAAGCTCGTGGTCGAGGACGCCCGTGCCCTCTACGAGGTGGGCGTCCAGCTGCTGCTCGTCGAGGCCGTGCCGCCAGAAGTCGCCGCCTTCATCCGCGACGAGCTGCCGATCCCGGTGCTCGGCATCGGCGCCGGCGAAGAGGTCGACGGCCAACTGCTCATCGTCAGTGACGTGCTCGGCACCTTCCAGGCGTTCACGCCCAAGTTCGTCAAGAAGTACGCCGACCTCGCCGGGGTCTCGACCGCGGCGCTCACCGAGTACGTCAAGGACGTGCGCACCTCGGCCTTCCCCGAGGACCAGCACTGCTACCACATGCTCGAGGGCGAGAACGAGAAGTTCGCGGCCTACACCAAAGAATGAGCCGCCCCGCGTCGACATCTGACTTCGCCACCGCGCAGCGCGTCGCGCAGCTCGGCACCGAGACCGTCTTCGCCGTCTCCGCCGAGGCCGCGGCGTTGGCCGCTCAGGGCAAGACGATCTACCCGTTTCACCTCGGTGACCTCAACATCCCGACGGCGGAGCCCATCGTGCAGGCGTCGCTGCAGGCGATCCGCGACGGCAAGACGACCTACTGTGCCAACGCCGGCATCGCCCCGCTGCGCGAGGCGCTGGCCGCGGACGTCGGCGCAGCTCGCGGCGTGACCTACACGGCGGACAACGTGTCCGTGCAGCCGGGAGGCAAGCCGGTCATCGGCAAGTTCCTTCTGGCCGCCATGGACCCGGGCGACGAGGTGCTCTACCCCAACCCGGGATTCCCGATCTACGGCTCGATGATCGAGTTCCTCGGCGGCGTCGCCGTGCCCTACGGGTACCTCGAGGGCAGCGAGCGCTTCCAGCTCGACCTCGAGGGCATCGAGCGCCAGATCACGCCGCGCACGCGCCTCCTGATCCTCAACGACCTGCACAACCCCACGGCCGCGGAGTGCACGGCGGCCGAGCTCGAGCGGCTCGCGGAGCTCGTTCTCGAGCACGACCTCTACGTCCTCTGCGACGAGGCCTACTTCGACGTACGCTTCGCGGGCACCAGCCGCTCGCTCGTCTCGCTCCCGGGCATGCAGGAGCGCTGCGTCATCCTGTACACGTTCGGCAAGAAGTACGCGATGACCGGGTGGCGCTTGGGTGCGGCCATCGGGCCCAAGGACGTCATCGACACCATCACGCGCCTCAACGTCAACATCGAGTCGTGCGCCAACCACTTCACCCAGTACGGTGCTCTTGAGGCGCTCACGGGCGACCAGAGCGGCCCGCGCGAGATGATGGCCGCTCTCCTGGGCCGGCGCGACGCCGCCCTCGAGATCCTGAATACGACACCCGGCATCCGCTGCCTCACGCCAGGCACCACGTTCTACCTGTACCCCAATGTCACGGGCGCCGTGAGGCTGACCGGCTGTGCCGACCACGAGAGCTTCCGCCGTCTGCTGCTGGACCGCACCGGCGTCTCGTTCTGCACGCGACTGCACTTCGGCCTCGCGCTTGAGGGCGAGAGCGAGTACTACCTGCGTCTCGCCTACTCCGGCGTGAGCACCGCGCAGATCGAAGAAGGCCTCGGCAAGCTCAAGGCGTTCATCGAGAGTCACAACTGATCCCCGGAGGAGAAACGACGATGAAAGACCTGGCCACCTCTGTGCTCAACAGCCGCCTGACGCTCCTCTCGGAAGAGAAGTGCCAGACGATCTACGACGCAGCGCTCACGATCATCGCCGACATCGGGATGACCGTGCCGCACGAGACCGCGCGCGAGATCCTCGTCGCCGCCGGCGCCACCGTCGAGGGTGAAGACCTCGTGCGCATCCCCCGCGACGTCGTCGACAAAGCACGCAAGACCGTGCCCCCGATGATCCCCGTCTACGACCGGGGCGGCGAGCTCGCCATGCAGCTCGGCGGCTATAACTCGTTCTTCGGGACGGGCTCCGACCTCATGAGTATCTACGACTTCGAGACCAGAGAGCGTCGCCTGAGCGTGCTCGCCGACATCGGCCGCATGGCCCATCTGTGCGACGGCCTACCCAACATCGACTTCATCATGTCGATGGCGCACCCGCACGATGTCGACGCCTATGCGTCGTACCTCGAGAGCTTTCGCGCCATGGTCAGCAACACCACGAAGCCGATGGTGATGACGGCCGCGGGTGTCGAGGATCTTGAGGTCATGTGGAAGATCGCCTGCGAGTTCCGCGGCGGCGCCGAGGAGCTGCGCGCGAAGCCATACTTCATCCAGTACGGCGAGCCGGTCAGCCCGCTGCAGCATGCCCCCGAGGTGCTCGACAAGCTGCTCTTCTGCGCCGACTGGGGCATCCCGCTCATCTACTCCCCGGCGCCGATCGCGGGCGCTACGGCGCCGATCACGCACGCCGGGCACATCGTTCAGGCCGTCGCCGAGTCGCTCTTCGGCGTCACCATCCCCCAGCTCCGCCGCCCGGGCTCGCCGCTGCTCACGGGCATGGGCCCCGTCAAGCTCGACATGAGCACCGTCCAGGCGCTGTACAACTCGGCCGAGTACTACACGACGTACCTCGGTATCACCGAGATGGCCAAGTGGATGGACATCCCCAATTGGGGCTACGCCGGCACCAGTGACTCGCAGTGCGTCGACGCCAACGCCGGCGTCGACATCGCCGAGCTCACCCTGCTCTCGATGCAGGCCGGCTCCAACCTCAACCACGACATCGGCTACCTCGACTTCGGGCTCACCGGCGCGGGCGAATCCGTCGTGATCACCGACGAGGTCATCTCTCTGAACCGCCGCACGCTCGAGGGCATCGAGGTCAACGAGGAGACCCTGGGTCTCGCGACCATCGCCCAGGTCGGGCAGGGTGGCGACTTTCTCGGCGCCAAGCACACGAAGCGCCACGTGCGCTCCCTGCAGTGGCGGCCGACGATCCTCAACCGAAGCACGCAGAAGAACTGGGAGGCGGACGGCTCTCCCGACCTGACCGAGAAGGCCCACCGCAAGCTCGTGGACATCATGACCAACCACACGCCGGAGCCGCTGTCCGCGGAGATGAAGACGAAGGTCGACGGCATGGTCGACGCCTTCGTCGCCGCCGGCAAGTGACCAGAGAGGACCCCCATGTCTGAAGATCTCTACGCCCAGATGAAGCAGACCGTGATCGACGGTGAAGCAGAAGACGCCGAACGCCTCGCCCAGGAGGGCCTCGACGCCGGCCTTGCCGCCGGCGACATCCTCGACCAGGGCTTCGTCAAGGGCATCGAGGAGGTCGGCGACCTGTTCGGCAAGGGCGAGTTCTTC
>JBBQFA010000048.1:0-11914 GCA_038321515.1 Thermoleophilia bacterium
AGGCTCGTTTTGAGCAATGACCACGATATCAAGGACATCGGTCTAGCCCCCGAGGGCGTGCTGCGCATCGAGTGGGCCGACATGCACATGCCGGTCCTCCGTGCGATCCGCGAGCGCTTCGAAAGGGAGAAGCCGCTCCAGGGTGTGCGCATCGGTGCCTGCCTGCACGTCACCACGGAGACCGCCGGCCTCATGCGCACGCTGGTCGCCGGCGGCGCCGACGTCGTGCTGTGCGCGAGCAACCCGCTGAGCACGCAGGACGATGTCGCCGCGGCGCTCGTCAAGGAGTACGGCGTGCGCGTCTACGCCATCAAGGGCGAGGACGACGAGACCTACTACGCGCACATCAACACCTGCGTCGACCACCGGCCCAACATCACCATGGACGACGGCGCCGACGTCATCGGCGTGCTGCACGGCGAGCGCCCCGACATGGCCGCCGACATCATCGGCGGCACGGAGGAGACCACCACCGGCGTCATCCGCCTCAAGGCTCTGGAGGCTGAGGGCCGGCTCATGTTCCCGATCGTGGCCGTCAACGAGGCGAACACGAAGCACATGTTCGACAACCGATACGGCACCGGCCAGAGCACGCTCGACGGAGTCATCCGCGCGACGAACATCCTGATCGCCGGCAGCACCGTGTGCGTCGCCGGCTACGGCTGGTGCGGCCGCGGCCTCGCGCTGCGCATGAAGGGCCACGGCGCCGACGTCATCGTGCTCGAGGTCGACCCGCTGCGCGCCCTCGAAGCGGTCATGGACGGCTATCGTGTCATGCCCGTCGCCGAGGCCGCCAAGGTGGCCAAGCTGTTCGTCACTGCGACCGGCGACATCCACGTGCTGCGCGGCGAGCACTTCGAGGTCATGCAAGACGGCACCATCATCGCCAACACCGGCCACTTCAATGTGGAGATCGACATCCCGGCCCTCGAGAAGCTCTCCGTGAAGCAGCGCACCGTGCGCGAGTTCGTCGAGGAGTACACCATGGCCGACGGGCGCCGCCTGTACCTGCTCGCCGAAGGCCGGCTGGTCAACCTCTCGGCGGCCGAAGGTCACCCGGCGGCCGTGATGGACATGAGCTTCGCCAACCAATCTCTGAGCGCGGAGTACCTGGTCAAGAACCACGCCGAGCTCGCGAACCAGGTCTACGTGGTACCCAAGGACATCGATGACGAGATCGCCCGCGTCAAGCTCGAGACCATGGACGTCGCCTGCGACACGCTCACGGAGGAGCAGGCCAAATACCTCGCCTCCTGGGACCAGGGCACCTGAGCCAGACGCGACGATGACCGCCGACCGCGCACAGGGCGCAGCCGCCCCGGCCGCTGGCGTGTCGGCCGGGCCGGCCGGGTTCGGCGGCTCCAAGCTGCGCGTGCGCACAGTCGAGATCCTGCCGGGCGAGGTCGTGCTCATAGACCAGCTCGCACTGCCGCAGCAGGAGCTCTACGCGCGCTGTCGCACCTGGCACGACGTCGCCGCTCGCATCACCGACATGACGGTGCGCGGCGCCCCCGCCATCGGGGTGACGGCCGCGGGCGGCATCGCGCTCGCGGCCGTCGAGGCGGCTGCCGCGAGCCCAGACGACCCCGCGGCGTTTCGCGCCGCGCTCGAGCAGGCCGCGAGCGGCCTGCTGGCCACGCGGCCGACGGCCGTCAACCTGCGCTGGGCGCTGGACGAGATGCGGCGAGCCTGGGAGCGGGCGCTCGCCGCCGGCGGGCCGCAGGCCGCTCCGGCGGTCGTCGCGACGACGTTGCTCGCCCGGGCGCAGGCCATCCTCGACGACGACATCGGTCGCTGCCTGCGCATCGGCGGGCATGGCGCGGAGCTGTTCACCGGCGGCGACTGCATCCTCACGCACTGCAACGCGGGGGCGCTGGCGACGGCGGGCTACGGCACGGCGCTGGGCGTCATCCGTTCGGCCGCGGCGCGCTACGAGGGCATCTCCGTGCTCGTCGACGAGACGCGGCCCTGGCTGCAGGGCGCGCGGCTCACGGCGTGGGAGCTCGGCGTCGAGGGCATCCCGTACCGGCTGATCAGCGACAACATGGCCGGGCACTTCATCCAGCGGGGCGCCGTGCAGGGCGTGGTCGTCGGCGCCGACCGCATCGCCGCCGACGGCGACACCGCCAACAAGATCGGCACGTATCCCATCAGCGTGCTGGCCAAGGAGCACGGCGTGCCGTTCGTTGTCGCGGCGCCGCTGTCCACCGTGGACCTTGCGACCGCGAGCGGCGCCGAGATCCCCATCGAAGAACGCGCGGAGGACGAGGTCACCTGTTTTCGCGGCCAGCGGGTGGCTCCCGTCGGCGCCCGTGCCTACCACCCGGCCTTCGACGTCACGCCGGCGGCGAACATCACCGGCATCGTCACCGAGGCCGGCGTGCTGCGGGCGCCGTATGGGCCGGCGCTCGCCGCGGCCTGCGCCGACGAGGGGCGTGAGCGGTGAACGCCCGCGCCTACCTCATGGCCGCGGGCCTGGGCACGCGTCTCTATCCTCTGACCGGGCTCACCTCCAAGCCCATGGTGCCTATCCTCAACCGCCCGGTCATGGAGCATCTGCTCAATCTGCTGCGCCGTCACGGCGTCACCGAGGTCGCCGCCAATCTGCACTATCACCCCGAGAAGATCCGCTCGTACTTCGGCGACGGCTCCGAGTTCGGCGTCGAACTGCGCTACAACCTCGAGGAGAGGCTGCTCGGTACCGCCGGCGGCGCCAGCGCCTTTCGCGAGTTTCTCGCCGGCTCGACCTTTTTGGTCATGAGCGGTGACGGCCTCACGGACATCGACCTCACCGCTTTTCTCGCCGCGCACCGCGCCTCCGGCGGCATCGCCACCATGGCGGTGACAGAAGTCGAGGACCCATCGCTCTACGGCGTCGTCGTGCACGACGCCTACCGCCGGGTCGTGGGCTTTCAGGAGAAACCGCCGCGCGAGGAGGCTCTCTCGACCTTGTGCAATTGCGGGATCTACGCCTTCGAGCCGGAGATCCTCGACTACATCGCTGCGGGTACGTTCGTCGACTGGGCCAAGGACGTCTTTCCGGCGCTCCTCGCCGACGACCGGCCCTTCTTCGCCTGGGAGCTCAAGACCTACTGGAACGACGTCGGCAACATCGAACAGTACCGGCTCAGCAACTTCGACGCCCTGCTCGGGCACGTCGCGCTCGAGGTGCCGGGCCGTGAGGTGGCGCCGCGCGTGTGGGTGGGCCAGGGCACGGAGGTCGAGGCGGGCGTGCGCCTCGAGGCGCCCATCCTGCTCGGGGCCGGCTGCCTCGTCGAGGCCGGCGCCGAGCTTATCGGACCGCTCATCGTGGGTGACGGCTGCGTGATCGAGCGTGGCGCGGTGCTCGAAGGCGTGATCCAGTGGGACGGAGCCAGGGCCGGGCGCGGTTCGCGTCTCGCCGGCAGCATCCTCGGCCGGCACGTCACCGTCCATCACGAGGCCGTGGTGCGCGAGGACGCCGTGATCGGCGACCGCTCAGACGTAGCGGCGCACGCGCAGATCTCCGCCGGAGCACGCGTCGAGCCGCGCACGTGCGTCGGCGCCGAGGGATTCTGCGCCGACCCCGAGCGCGAGTGACGGGCGGCAGTGAGTGAACGCCGCCGGTGCACTCGACGGCTTGCTCGACCTCGTCTTCCCGAAGCGCTGCGTCGTGTGCCGTACCGCCGGAGCCTGGCTCTGCGAGCCCTGCGCCGGCGGCCTGCGGCCTCTGCCGGAGCGGCGTTGCCTGCGCTGCGGGGCGCCGGTTCGCAGCGCGCGGCCGAGGCCCGACCATGGCGTTCCCCCCGTGCTTCGCCCCCGTTGCCCGGAGTGCCGCGGCCGCGAGCTCGCCTTCATCTCCGCCTCCGCCGCCTTCTGCTACGAGGGTCCGGCGAGGGCACTCGTCACGGCCTGCAAGTTCCGGGCGCTGCGTTCGCTGGCCGACGACCTGGCCGACAGGGCCGGCCCGGCGTTCGCCGCCGCCTGCGGCGGCGGCCCGGCCGGCGCATCACCCAACGTGGTCGTGACCTCCGTGCCGGCGCACCGCGACCACCGTCTCGAGCGCGGGTTCGACCCCGCCGAACTGTTTGCGCGCCGGCTGGCGCGTGGGGCCGGGCTCACCTATGCTCCACTGCTCCGCCGCGTGCGTCACGGTGCCCGCCAGAGTGGGCTCGACCGCGCTGCGCGTGCCGCCAACGTTCATCACGCATTCGCGTTGAAGGAGGGCGGCTTCGGGGTAGGAAGTAGACGACAGCGAGTGATCGTCGTCGACGACGTCTACACCACAGGTGAAACGTTGAACCAGTGTGCCGAAGCGCTCGCCCACGCAGACCTTGAAACCCACGTCTTTACCTTCGCGCGCACCGTGCGCGCGACCCCATCGCAAGCATCGCTAGACCACTCCGTCCGGAAGGAGCGATGTCCATGAAGACTCAGATCAAGGGCCGCAACGTCACCGTCACTCCCGCGCTGCAGGACTACGCCAACGAGAAGATCGAGCACGTCCACAAGCTCCTGCGGCAGCGCAAGATCGACGAGGTGACGAGGGTAGAGCTCGAGCTCGCCGTCGAGAAGAACCCGAGCATCTCGGAGCCGTGCATCGCCGAGGCGACGGTGTTCACCCGAGGTCCCGTGATCAGAGCGCGCGAAGTGTCGACCGACATGTATGCCGCCATCGACCTGGTGAGCGACAAGCTGGTGCGCCGCGTGAAGAAGTACCACGACAAGATGCACGGCAAGACGCGACACGGGCACGAGAAGATCGCCGTTGACGCGGCGCCGGCTCACGAGTTGGCCCCGGTTGCCGCCTCCTCCGCCTCGACCGACGAGTTCGCCGGAGAGGCAGAGCACGCCGGCGACAACGGGCGCATCGTCAAGTCGAAGCAGTTCGCGCTCAAGCCGATGTCAGTCAACGAGGCCACCTTGCAGATGGAGCTCGTCGGCCACGACTTTTTCGTGTTCACGAACGCCGAGTCGAACCGCACCAACGTCGTCTACCGGCGCAACGACGGCCACTACGGCCTGATCGAGCCCACCGAGAACTGAGGCAGAGCCCGGAGTCGCCCGCCCGGCCGGCGCTCGTCGCCCGGCGCCTGTTGAGCGCGGTGCGACTCCGGCCACTCGCTGTGCGACAATGAGCGGCGACGCCATCCACCACGCCCCGGGAGTCCAGTTCCTGTGATCAAGATCGTCGATAAGCTGCTGCACGCCGGCGAGGGCCGGCGACTGAAGACGCTCGAGGGCCAGGCCGCACGGGTCGGCGACCTCGAGCCCACCGCCGCCGGCCTCAGCGACGACGAGCTGAGCGCCAAGACCGCCGAGTTCCGCCAGCGCCACGAGAACGGCGAGCTGCTCGACGACCTTCTCTACGAGGCTTTCGCCGTGGCCCGTGAGGCCGCCAAGCGGGCGCTCGGCATGCGGCCGTTCGACGTCCAGGTCCTGGGCGGTATCGTGCTCCACGACGGCGACATCGCCGAGATGAAGACCGGCGAGGGCAAGACACTCGTCGCCACCATGCCCATGTATCTCAACGCCATCGCCGGCAACGGCACCCACCTGGTGACGGTCAACGACTATCTGGCCAAGCGCGACGCCGAATGGATGGGCGAGGTCTATCGCTTCCTCGGCCTCGAGGTCGGCGTCATCCAGGCCAACATGACGCCCGAGGAGCGGCGCGCGCAGTACAACGCCGACGTCACCTACGGCACCAACTCCGAGTTCGGCTTCGACTACCTGCGCGACAACATGACCATGCGCCGCGAGCACATGGTGCAGCGCGGCCACCACTACTGCATCGTGGACGAGGTCGACTCGATCCTCATCGACGAGGCGCGCACGCCGCTGATCATCAGCGGCGCCCCGGAGACGGCCGCCGACACCTACCGGCAATTCGCACGTGTCGTGCCGAGGCTCATCCCCGGTGAGGATTACGAGGTCGACGAGAAGGCGCGCACGGTCGCGGTCACCGAGAGCGGCGTCGAGAAGGTCGAGCGTGCTCTCGACGTCGATAACCTCTACAAGGACTCGAACGGCGCCTTGGTCAACCACTTCATCCAGGCGCTGCGCGCCGAGGCGCTGTACGCCAAGGACGACGAATACGTCGTCCAGGGCGGCGAGGTGCTCATCGTCGACGAGTTCACTGGGCGTATCCTCGACGGGCGGCGCTACTCGGAGGGCCTGCACCAGGCGATCGAGGCCAAGGAGAAGGTGCCGATCCGCGAGGAGAACCAGACGCTGGCGACGATCACCCTCCAGAACTACTTTCGCATGTACGACGTGCTCGCCGGCATGACCGGTACGGCCAAGACCGAGGAGGACGAGTTCCGCCAGATCTACGGGCTCGAGGTCGTCCAGGTCCCCTCCAACTCGCCGCTGGTCCGCAACGACGAGAACGACTACATCTTCACGACCGCCAAGGAGAAGTACGCGGCGGTCGTCGACGACCTGGTCGAGCGCTACGAGATCGGCCAGCCGGTACTCGTCGGCACCGTGTCCGTCGAGACCAGCGAGATGCTCTCACGACTGCTCGAGCGCCACGGTGTGCCGCACAACGTTCTCAACGCCAAGCAGCACGAGCGCGAGGCCGGCGTCATCGAAGACGCGGGGCAGAGGGGCACCGTCACCATCGCCACGAACATGGCCGGCCGCGGCGTCGACATCAAGCTCGGCGAGGGCGTGCGTGAGCTAGGAGGCCTGTACGTGCTCGGCACCGAGCGCCACGAGAGCCGGCGCATCGACAACCAGCTTCGTGGCCGCTCGGGGCGCCAGGGCGACCCGGGCGAGACGCGCTTCTACCTCTCCGCCGAGGACGAGCTCATCCGCCTGTTCGCCGGCGACCGCATGTTCAAGATCTTGAGCCGGCTGGGGCCGAGGGAAGGCCAGCCGATCGAGGCCAAGATGCTGAGCAGCGTGGTCGAGAAGGCGCAGGTCAAGGTCGAAGAACTCAACTTCATGCGCCGCAAGAACGTGCTCAAGTACGACGAGGTCATGAACGAACAGCGCCGCGTGATCTACGACCAGCGCGGGCGCATCCTCATGGGCGAGGATTTCGGTGAGCAGGTGCGCGAGATGGTCGCCGCGCTCATCGAGGGCTCGGTGCGCAGCCACCTCGAGGGCGAAAAGTACGCCGAAGACTGGGATATCGACTCGCTCTTCGTCGGCCTCAAGCAGGTGTACACGCCGACACTCAAGAAGAGCGCGATCGCCGTTGAGGACGAGACCGTCGACGAGATCGTCGACCTCGCCGCCGAGGACGCGCTGGCGCAGTATGACGAGCGCGAGCGGCTCATCGGCGTCGAGCCGATGCGCAGCGTCGAGCGCGCCGTGATGCTCCAGGTGATCGATGCGCGCTGGAAGGACCATCTGCTCGACATGGACTATCTGCAGGAGGGCATCCATCTGCGCGCGCTCGGGCAGCGTGACCCGCTGGTCGAGTACAAGGGCGAGGGCTTCGATCTCTTCAACGACATGCTCGAAGGCGTCAAGCTGAGCACGGTCACCACGCTGATGAAGAACAGCCCGGAGGACCTCGCGATGTTCACGGCCATCACCATGGACGAGCCGGTGGCGGCCCTCAACTACACGAGCGGTGACGACCTCATCAACCAGACCTCGTTCACCGGTGCGGCGATGGCCGCCGGCGAGTTCGGGGCGCAGGGCGGCGACGGGCTCGCCGACCAGCCGCCGCCCAACCTGGCGGCCGGCCGCGGCGGCGCGACGACCAGCACCGGTCCCGTGCAGGTGCAGCAGCGGATCGTCTACGACAAGGTCGGGCGCAACGACCCGTGTCCGTGCGGGAGCGGCAAGAAGTACAAGAGGTGTCACGGAGCCTGAGCGGCTCTCAGGCAGCTCCTACCGTTCGATCGAGCCGGCCTCGAGTAGCAGGACGCACTCGTCGGGCGGCACTGGCCTGCTGTACAGAAACCCCTGGATCGCGTCGCAGCCCTCGTCGCGCAGCACACTGCGCTCGCCGATCGTCTCGACGCCCTCCGCCACCACCGTGAGGCCGAGGCGGTGCCCGAGGGCGATGACCGAGGCCGCCACCGCCGCGTGCTCGGGGACGCTGAGCAGGTCGCGCACGAACGAACGGTCGATCTTGACCGTCGAGATGGGCAGGCGCACGAGATGACTCAGTGACGAGTAGCCGGTGCCGAAGTCGTCGAGGGCGATGCGCACCCCCATGGCGCGCAGCGCGCCGAGCACCTGCGCCGTGTGCCGTGCGTCGCGCATCGCCGCCGTCTCCGTGATCTCCAGCTCGAGCGAGCGGGCGGCGAACCCGGTGCTGCGCAGCGTCTGACGCACGGTGTCCACGAGGGTCTCGTCGTGCAGTTGCCGGGCGCTGATATTGACGCCCACTCGCAGCGGGCGGCCGAGCCGCCGCTGCCAGGCACGCCCCTGGCGGCAGGCCTCGGCGAGCACCCAGGCGCCGATGGGCATGAGTACGCCGCTCTCCTCCGCGAGGGGGATGAAGTCGAGCGGCTGCACGACTCCGCGCTCGGGGTGTCGCCAGCGGATCAAAGCCTCGACCGAGATGATCGCGCCGCTGCGCGCGTCGACCACGGGCTGGTACTCGAGAAAGAACTGGTCGCCGTCGAGGGCGCGGTGCAGCTCCGTCTCCAGCGCCAGCCGGTCGGCGCGTTCGGCGTTCATGCTGTGATGGAAGAACTGCCAGCGGTCCCCGCCTGCGTCCGCGGCCCGCCGCATGGCGACGTCGGCGCCGCGCAGGAGCTCCCCGGCCGTGACGCCGTCGGCAGGGTAGACGGCGACTCCCAGACTGACCGTGAGAAACAGCTCGTGAGGCCCGACCTGCAGAGGCTCGCCGGCCGCGGCGACGAGCTTGGTGACCGCGGCGGTGGCCTCCGTCGGTCCCGCCGCGCCCGGCAGCAGGAGCGCGTACGTGCCGGCGCCGAGGTGGGCCAGGGTGTCCTCGGCGCGTCCGGCGTGCTGCAGGCGACGGCCGACCGCGCCGAGCAGTTCGTCGGCCGCCTCGTGGCCGAGCGACGAGGCGACGGTGTCGAAGCGGTCGATCTGCACGGCCGCGACCGCGAACGCCAAGCGCTTGCGCTGCGCGTGCTTGAGCGCCTGGCCGGCGCGGTCCTCGAGTAGTGCCCGGTTGGCCAGCCCCGTCACGGGGTCGTGGAGCAGTAAGTGCTGCATGCGCTCCTCGGCATCCCTCTGCGCGGTGCGGTCGACGATCACGGCGGTGCCGCCGAGGGCCTCTCCGCCCGTTCCGAGGCGAGACGTCGTCTTGAGCGTGATCCAGAGGTCGCGGCCGCTCACGGTCGTGCGGTAGCGGCCTTCGAACAGGCCCTCGTCGCCGTGGAGTGGCGCGTCGAGAGCGGCGAGGATGCCGGCGTGAGAGACGATCTCGCGGATGGGCCGCCCCACGTACTCTTCGGCGCCGGCCCCGACGATCTCCTCGAAGGCGGGGTTGCAGTCAACGCACACCAGCGCGGTGTCGTACAGAAGGACGCCCATGGGGGAGCCCTCGTAGAGAGCTCGGTACCGGTGCTCGGACTCTTGCAGGGCGTTTTCGACGGCGCTCCGGGCCTTCTCCTGAAAGAGGCGCTCTCGCCACTCGTGCAGCACCGGCGCCGTCCAGGCTGTGATGCCCTCGAGGAGGCGTACGTCGTCAGCGCCAAAGGCCCTCTCGCGTTCGGCGACGATGAACACGCCGATGGTCTCTCCTCCGAACACCAGTGGAGTGGCCACGGCACGCGCGATCGGGAGGTGTCCCTCCGGCACCGTGCCGGGTGCGTCCAGCATCTGGGTCCGCCCCGTCGTCAGCGCGCGCGACCAGGTGTTGTCGCCCCACGTCTCCCTCGGGAACCGCAGCTCCTTGCCCTCGACCCGGCAGGCCTCCCAGACCTCCCGGTCCATCGACGGCGCCACGAGCGTGCCGTCCTCATCGAGGTAACCGAAGAACCCCCAGCGGCTGCTCATCGCGGCGCGGACCACGTCGAGCACGTCGGTGAACATGCTCTCGGGCGGCGAGGTGAGGAAGATCGTGGCGATGCGCGCGTGCAACGCCAGTTCGGCCTGGGACGCCCTCAGCGCGTCTTCAGCTCTGTGCCGGTCGGTGACGTCCAGGAGCAGGCCCTCCTGAGCCAGGGGCGCGCCATCGGCATCGCGGACGAGGGCGAAGCGGTCCCAGAGCCAGCGCTCCCGGCCGTCCGCCGTTCGGATCCGGTATTCCGCCTCCCCGCGATCGTTCTCCAGCGACTCGAGCGCCGATTGCTCCAGCAGGTGAACATCGTCTGGATGGACGATCCCCTCCCAGGCGAAGTCAGGTGCCATCAGTTGCTCCGGGGTGTACCCGGTGAGACTCACGTCACCGCCCATGATGACCTCGTCCGCCCACGGAGCCCGGGCCTCGGCGCGATACAACCAGCCGGGGACGTTGCTGAGCAGGGAGCGCAGGCGCCGCTCACTCTCCTCCAGGGCGGCGTTGGCCTGGCGCAGGTCGGTGACGTCGATGAGCACCGCGAGGGAGCGGATCACGCGGCCGCCGCTGTCGCGCTCCGACGTCGCCGAGAGCAGCACGTCGACGATCGAGCCGTCTTTGGCGATCATCTGGTAGGGCACGTCCTCGCAGGACCCCGTGGTGAAGAAGGCGGGGAGGACCTCCTCACGCGCGAACCGTTGGGACTCCTCGGTGAGAAACTCGGTCGACTTGCGGCCCAGCGCCTCGTCGGCGGTGTAGCCCAATCGCTGGAGCCAGCGGTAGCTCACGCTCAGCAGCCGCCCCTCGGCGTCGATCGAGTGGACCATGACGGGCGTCTGCAGGTACAGGGTGCGGTACTTCTCTTCGCTGCGACGCAGGGCCTCGGTCGCGGCGTCCAAGCTCACCGCGCCGCTCTTCTTCTCATCCTTGTGCGCCATCGTCCCCCCGGCAGCCGGTTCTGGGGCTACTCTGCCCACCGGCGTCTACTCATATGCAGTTTTCTCGCACGTTCTGTATCGGCCTGCACGGCGCGGGCTGAAGCCGATCGCCGATTCCGGTACACTACTCGGGTCATGAGCCCCACCGCATCAGAAGCAGTCGTCCAGTTGGATTCGCTCCGCGAGCGTCTCAAGGAGGCCTACGGGCGCCTGGGATGGCTGCGGAGCTATCTTTGACCCCCCCAGGCTGACAGAGCAGATCGAGGCGCTGGAAGAGCGCATGCGCGCCCCCGGCTTCTGGGACGACCAGGTGCAGGCGCCCAAGGTCTCCGCCGAGTACAGCCGCGCGAAGCGGCGGCTTGAGGATTTCGGCGCGCTCGAAGCGCGCTTCGCCGATCTCGAATCCACCGAGGAGCTTCTGCGCGAGGAGCTGAGCGGCGACGCCGTGGACGACGAGCTCCTCGAGGAGCTCATGACCGGCGCCGCCGACCTCGAGGCCGACCTCCAGCGCGGCGAGGAGCTGCGCTTCTTCAGCGGCAAGTACGACGAGGGCGGCGCCATCCTCACCATCCACCCGGGCGCCGGCGGCACCGAGTCGCAGGACTGGGCCGAGATGCTGCTGCGCATGTATCTGCGCTGGTTCGAGCGCCGCGGCTTCAAGGTCGAGATCAACGACTCGCAAGAGGGCGACGAGGCCGGCCTCAAGAGCGCGACGCTGACCATCGAGGGTGAGAACGTCTACGGGCTCATCCAGGCCGAGCGGGGGGTGCATCGGCTCGTCCGCATGAGCCCGTTCGACTCCGCCAACCGTCGGCACACCAGTTTCGTCTCCGTCGACGCTTCGCCCCTGGTGAGCGATGACGTCGACGTCGAGATCGACGACGACGACCTGCGCATCGACACCTATCGCTCGAGCGGCGCCGGCGGGCAGCACGTCAACAAGACGAGCTCTGCCATCCGCATCACGCACCTGCCGACCAACATCGTGGTGCAGTGCCAGAACGAGCGTTCCCAGCTGCAGAACAAGACGGTCGCCATGCACATGCTCAAGTCA
>JBBQFA010000049.1:0-11912 GCA_038321515.1 Thermoleophilia bacterium
AGCGTCCGGCGCCTTCATCGCTCCGTTCCTCGACCCCGACCTGGAATGGGACTTCCGCGTCCCGCGGGTGCAGTCGATCAACGCGTCCGGCCACAAGTACGGTCTCGTGTACCCCGGCGTCGGCTGGGCGATCTGGCGCGACGCCGACGCGCTCCCCGAGGACCTCATCTTCTGGGTCAACTACCTGGGCGACAACATGCCGACCTTCGCGCTCAACTTCTCGCGCCCGGGCTCTCAGGTGGTGGCGCAGTACTACACCTTCTTGCGGCTCGGGTTCGAGGGCTTCGCACGGGTGCAGGGCTACGCGCGCGAGGTGGCGACGTACACCGCGAAGGCGGTCGAGAAGATGGGCCCGTTCGAGCTGCTGACCTGCGGCGACGAGCTGCCGGTGTTCGCCTTCAAGCTCAAGGACGAGGTCAAGAACTACACCGTGTTCGACGTCTCCGCGGCGCTGCGTGAGCGTGGCTGGCAGGTGCCTGCCTACACGTTCCCGAAGAACCGCGAGGATCTCGCGGCGCTGCGCATCGTCGTGCGCCGCGGCTTCACGATGGACGTGGCGGACATGCTGCTGAGCGACCTTCGTGAAAAGGTCAAGGGCCTGGAGAAGCTGCCGGCGCCGATGCTCCAGAAGGATCGCAGCGGATTTCACCATTAGGTTCCGGCCCGCGGGGCGTCGGCAGGGCTGCGCCGGCCGGCGGCGAAGCCTCTCCGGCGGGCGGCGTACGTGGTCGCTCGCGATCTGTGACGTGGAGAGGAGGCGGAGTTGACGTTCACGGAGGCGATGAGCTGGGTCTCGCGCGGCTTCGAGATCGTCGGCGTGGCCGTGCTCGCCGTGGGCTTCCTCATCGGCGCCGTCAGGTCGCTCCTCGCCTACCTGGGTGGCCACCGCGAAGGCGCCTACGACATGGTGCGCCGCTACTTCGGGCGCAGCATCCTGCTCGGCATCGAGATCCTCGTCGCCGCCGACCTGATCCGCACGGTGGCCGTCGACCCGACCATGGAGAATGTGCTCGTGCTCGGGCTGATCGTCCTCATCCGGACCTTCCTCAGCTTCTCGCTCGAGGTCGAGATGGACGGCGTCTGGCCGTGGCGGCGGGGACGGACCGAGCCGGCCGCCACACCGCCGTCTCACGACCTGGGCTGAAGGTCGCCCGGCCGGCCCGATCGCATGCCCGCGCCCCTCGTGGTCCATACTGGGCGCATGACCCGCGTCCTCCTCGTCGTCGCCAACCGAGAGCAGTTTCCGGAGCCGGCCTTCCCGGTCGGGTCGCTGTACGTGGCCGGGGCGCTGGAGGCCGCCGGCGCCGTGGCCCGCGTCTTCGACGCGGGCCTATACCGGCGGCCGCTCGCCGCGCTCCGCGAGGAGCTCGCCACGTTTCGTCCCGACGTCGTCGGCCTCTCGCTGCGCAACGCCGACAACGCTGCCTACCCGTGCACGCGCTCCTATGCGGGCTGGTACGGACGGGTGGCCGCGGCCGTGAGCGCCGGCGCGCCGCGGGCGCGGCTGGTCGCCGGAGGGCCCGCCTTCTCGATCTTCCCTCGCGAGCTGCGCCGTGTGCTGCGCGTCCGTGACGGCGTCGTCGGCGACGGCGAGGTGGCGGCGGAGCGCCTGGTGGCCGGCGCGCTGGCCGGGGGCGTCAGCGAGCTGCCGCTGCACGACCTGGCCGCGGTGCGTCTGCCACGGGACCTCACCGGCGTCTTCCCGGGGGCGCCGCGCTACCGGACGGCCGCCGTGCAGACGGCGCGCGGCTGCCCGCACCGCTGCATCTACTGCACCTATCCGCGGCTCGAGGGCGCCCGCCTGCGGCGGCGTCCTCCCGACGCCGTCGCCGATGAGCTCGAGCGACTGCGTCGCGAGCTCGGCGTCACCGAGGCGTTCGTCGTCGACTCGTCGTTCAACGCCGACGAGGGTCACATGACGGCGGTCTGCGAGGTGCTGCGCCGGCGGCGCAGCCGCCCCGGCGCTCCGCTCGCCGACGTCAGCTTCTCGTGTTACCTGCAGCCGCGCGCGAGCGACCCGGCGGTGTTCGACCTGCTCGCCGCCGCCGGCTGCACCTCGGTGGACTTCGGCATCGATTCCGGCGCGGAGGCGATGCTGCCGGCGCTCGGCAAGTCGTTCTCGATCGACGACCTGCGCGCCGCGACGGAGGCGGCGCAGCGCGCCGGACTCGATGTGTGCCACTCGCTGCTCTTCGGCGGCCCCGGCGAGACGCCGGCGACGGTCGCCGAGACCGTGCGGCTGATGGACGAGCTCGCGCCGACGGCCGTGGTCGCCATGGTCGGCCTGCGGATCTACCCGGGGACGGAGCTCGCCGGGCTGTCCCGCGAAGCCGGCCTCGTCGGCGCACGCGAGACGCTCCTCGCGCCGTGCTTCTACGCCGCCGGCGTACTGGCCGGTGACCCGCGCGCCGACTGGCTCTATCGCCAGGTGCGCGCGGCCGCCGCCGGCCGCCGCACCTGGTTCCTGCCCGGCGCCCGCGACTGGAGCGCGGCGTGGGGGCCGCGGCTGCTGCGCCGCCTCGGCAAGCCGGGGCCGCTCTGGCGCAACTTCCCGCGGCCCCGCTGGTACCGGTACGTGTAGCGCGCCCGGAGGCCCGCGCCGGCGGCTCCGGCCCGCGCCGGCGGCTTCAGCGCAGCGGCCCCGCCGGCGGTTCCGGCGGGGCGGCTGCGCCGCCGCTGCGCGTGGTGCGGACCTTCGCCGGCCCCGGTGGCGCCCCGCACACCGGGCAGGCCCGCATCCCGAGCGGCCGCTCGAGCCCGCCGGCGGCGAGTAGCTCGTCGTCGCGGAACACCTGGGCGGTCGGCCTGTCGGCGAGCACGCGGCCGCCACCCATCACGATCGTCCGCTCGCACAGCTCCGCCGCCAGGTCGAGGTCGTGAGTCGCGATGATGCGCGTGTGCTCGAACGACGCGAGCAGGCCGATGAGGCGCCGTCGCGCCTGCGGGTCGAGTCCGCTCGAGGGCTCGTCCATCACCAGGACGTTGGGCTCCATGGCGAGCACCGTCGCGATCGCCACCGCGCGCTTCTCGCCGCCCGAGAGGCGGTACGGCGGGCGCTCCGCAAGGTGCGCCGCGCCGACGCGCGCGAGCGCCTCGACCACCCGAGCTGCCACCGCGTCGGCGGGCAGCCCGAGATTGAGCGGCCCGAAGCCGACGTCCTCGGCCACCGTCGGCATGAAGAGCTGGTCGTCGGGATCCTGGAAGACCATCCCTACCGTGCGCCGGATGTCGGGGAGCGTGCCCTTGGTAACTGGGATGCCGCCGATGTCCACCGTGCCGTGCGCCGGGGTGAGCAGCCCGTTGAGGTGGAGCAGCAAGGTCGATTTGCCGACGCCGTTGGCGCCGACGACGGCGATCGCCTCGCCGTGCCCGACCTCGAACGACACGTCGTCCAGGGCTCGCGTGCCGTCGGGGTAGGCGAAGCTCAGCTCGCGCACGCTGATCGTGTGGTGGCTCATCCGCCCAGCCCCGTGACGAGGTGCCCGACGGCGAGCGGCAGGTCGACGACGCGGAAGAGGATGAAGACGGCCGACCAGCCGATCGTGAAGAGGAGGTCGGCCGTGCGAAAGCGGAGGCGCTGGGCGACGCGGATCTCGCCGTCGAAGCCGCGGCACTTCATCGCCAGGTAGATGCGCTGTGCCCGGGCGACGGTGCGCAGGAGGAGCTGGCCGAGCATCTGGCCGTACACGCGCCAGCCCATGCCGCGACGCCCGAAGCTGCGCAGGCGCCGCGCCTGGCTCATGCGCGTGGCCTCGTCACCGAGCACGAAGATGTAGCGGAACAGCAGGAGCAACTGCGTGACCAGCACGTCGGGCACGCGCAGCTTCTGCAGGGCCAGGCAGATGCCGGTGAAGCTTGTCGTCGCGGTCAGCACCAGCGCGGTCGCGGCGGTGAGCAAGAAGCGCAGCACGATGGAGGCGTACGAGATCCAGCCGCCGGTGATGCCCCAAGCGCCGACCTGGGCGACGACCTCGCGGTCGAAGAGGGGGTTGAAGGCGCCCATCACGAGTGCGAACGGCGAAACCACGAGGAGCAGGCGGCCGAGAAAGCCCAGCGGCAGGCCGCCCTCGGTGGCAAGCACGACCGGGAAGACGGCGAACGGCAGCAGGCCGAGCACGTCGTACCTGCCGTACGAGACGACGCAGACGATGTAGACGGCGGTCGCGATGACCTTGGCGCGGGGGTCGACGCGATGGACCCGCGTGTCGAGCCGCGCCAGCCGGTCGAGCCGGTCGAGGGCGGAGAGGCCGGTGGCGACTGAAGACACAGTCTCGCCGGCCCTCAGCCGATCGCGCCGGTGGTCGTCGCCACGAACTTGCCGTGCTTCACGCCTTTGGTACCGATCAGACTGTCGGCGATGCGTTTGATGTCACGGGCAACGCCGCGCAGCACGACCACCTCGAGGCAGTAGGTGGCGTCGAGATGCACGTGCAGGGTCGAGACGATCTCCTCGTGGTGCGTGTGCTGGTGGTCGGTGAGCTTGTCGGCGAGGTCGTGCGAATGATGGTCGTAGACCAGCGTCACGGTGCCGATGGCCTCCGCGTCGCCGACCTCCCATTGTTCGTCCACGAGCGCCCCGCGGATAAGGTCGCGGAGTGCCTCCGAGCGGTTCACGTAGGCCTTCTCGGCGATCAGTTCGTCGTAGCGGTCGAGCAGGCGCTCGTCGATCGAGACGCCGAAGCGCACGAGGTCGGACATGGCGTCTCCTCTGGTTCGCGGGTTACTCACGAAGGTGGCACGTTCGGCACTGTTCTTGACCGTCGTTCAAGGCTGGACTACTCTGCGGTCTCACAGTAGCACGAGTCGTCGTTCCGTAGCACCGTAGCACGACCGCTCTCGGCAGAACGACCTTTGGGGAGGAACCCGCGACATGCACATGGCCGACGCACTCGTCTCACCGGCCGTCGGCGGCGCGATGTGGGCCGCGACCGGAGTCGCGGTCGCCTACAGCGCGCGCAAGGTGCGCAACGAGCTCGACGAGAGCAAGATCCCGCTGATGGGAGTCGCCGGCGCCTTCGTCTTCGCCGCTCAGATGATCAACTTTGCGATCCCCGGCACCGGCTCCAGCGGGCATCTCGGCGGGGCGCTGATGCTCGCAGTCCTGCTGGGGCCCGAGGCCGCCCTTCTGGTGATCGCCTCGGTCCTCGCGGTGCAGGCCCTCTTCTTCGCCGACGGTGGTCTGCTGGCGCTCGGCGCCAACATCTTCAACCTCGGCTTCTTCCCGGCGTTCATCGCCTATCCATTGATCTACAAGAGGATCGTCGGGGTGGGACCCGAGCTTCGGACGGGGCGGATCTTCGCCGGCAGCCTGCTCGCCGCCATCGTCGGTCTGCAACTCGGTGCCTTCGCCGTCGTGCTCGAGACCACCGCGTCGGGTATCAGCGCTCTGCCCTTTTCGACCTTCGTGCTGCTGATGCAGCCCATCCATCTGGCGATCGGGGTCGTGGAGGGCCTGGTGACCGCCGCCGTGGTCGTGTTCGTCTACAAGGCCCAGCCAGAGCTGCTGGCACGCAGCGCTGCAGGCAGGCCGCTGAAAGGGCTGCGTCTCAAGCCGGTGATCATCGGGCTCGCCGTCGCCGCCCTGGTGGCCGGCGCCGGGCTCTCGTGGTTCGCCTCGACGCAGCCCGACGGACTCGAGTGGTCGATCGCGAGGGCGAAGGGCAGGCAGGAGCGCATCGCCGCCCAGCCGGCCTCCTCGCTCGCGCAGGGCGAGCCCGCTGCGGATGCGGGCTCCGGCGGAGCTGCGGCCGGCGCTGAAGGGGCCCCGGCCTGGCCAACGGTCGACGCCGATACGAGCCTGTCTGGTGTCGTCGGCGGCGCCATCGTCACCGGCGTGGTCGTGCTCATCGGCTTCGTGCTGTACCGGCGCTCGGCGGCGCGGCGCGCCAAGGCGAGCGCGTAGTGGACTCAGCGCGGCCCGCGTGTGTGCGCCGCCCCGAGCGGGTAGGCACACCCGCATGAGAGTCTTTGTGACAGGCGGCAGCGGGTTCCTCGGTGCGGCAGTGGTGCAGCGTCTGCTCGGGGGCGGCGCCGAGGTCGAGGCACTGGCGCGCTCGGACGAGGCGGCGGCGAAGCTGGCCCGCCTTGGGGCGCGTCCGGTGCGCGGCGGCGTCACGGATTCCGACGCGCTGCACATCGGCATGCGCGGCGCGGACGCCGTCTACCACATCGCGGGGATGTACCGCATCGGTATCAAGGAGTCCGAGCACGAGGAGATGTTCCAGGCCAATGTGGACGGCACCACGCTGGTGCTCGACGCGGCCATCACCGCGGCCGTGCCCCGCATCGTCTACGTCTCGACGGTCGGGGTCTTCGGCAACACGCACGGCAAGGTCGTGGACGAGACCTACCAGCGTCCGGACCGAGCCTTTCTGAGCTACTACGACGCGACCAAGTACATGGCTCACCGTGTCGCCGCCGCGCGAGCCGCGGCCGGCGCGCCGCTCGTCATCGTGCAGCCCGGCGCGATCTACGGGGCGGGCGACCACAGCGAGCTGGGTGCTCAGATCGAACAGGTGCGCCGCGGCAAGTACCGGGCCAAGATGTTTGCCGACCTGGGCATCACCATGAGCTACCTCGACGACGTCGCCGAGGGCACGGTGCTGGCGGCGGAGAAGGGACGTGCCGGAGAGGCCTACGTGCTCGGCGGCGAGGTGACGCGCATGGGCGCTCTGCTCGACAAGGTCGCCGACCTCACCGGCAATCGCCGGCCGCGGGTCACGGTGCCGTCGCTGGCGATCCGCGCTGTCACGCCGCTGGGGCGCCTCGTCGGCCGTGCCGCCGGCGTCGGGCCCAACCTCAGCGAGGTAGTGCGCGCCAGCGACGGTGTGACGTACTGGGCGGCGAGCGGCAAGGCCGAGCGAGAGCTCGGCTACGCGCCTCGCACTCTCGATCAGGGGCTGCGTGACCTGCTGGCGGCGGGCTGACCGGCACGCAGTTCTGAGAGGGCGGGCCCGGGGTGGCTGCAGACGCTCCACCCGCTTTGCGCCGCGCCCAACCCCCTCGGGATGCGCAGGGCAACGCAGGTAGCTTCGGCCTCGAGGGGAAGAACGAAGCCGTGTCTGCACAGGACAAGACCATTCGGGTGTCGCCGAGAGTGAAGGCCGGCGCTGGGCCGTCGCCTGCGGCGACGGCAGACCGCCGGCCGCCGCACGCCGGCCTCGTCCTGGCGACGCTGATCCTCGGCGCCATCGTCGCCAACATCAACACCTCGATCAGCAACGTCGCGCTGCCCGATATCGGCCTGGCGCTGAACGCCTCCAACCAGCAGCTCACCTTCATCACCGACGCCTACCAGATCGCCATCGCCGCGACCGTGCTCTACCTCGGCGCCGTCGGCGACCGCTACGGGCGCAAGAAGCTGCTGCTGCTCGGCGCCGCGCTCTGCATCCCCTTTTCGGTCCTCTCGTCGCAGATGCACAGCTCCCAGGGGCTGGTGCTGGCGCAGATGGCCACCGGCGTCGCCGGCGGCATGCTGTACCCGACGACGCTTTCGCTGATCACGGCGCTGTTCTCGGGCAAGGCGATGACGCGCGCCATAGCTCTCTGGATGGGTATCGGCGCCGGCGCCTCCGTGTTCGGGCCGTTGCTCGGCGGCTTCTTGCTCGAGCACTACTGGTGGGGCTCGGTGTTCCTGGTCACGACGCCGTTCGCAGCGGCCGTCTTCGTTCTTGCCCTGCTCTTCGTGCCGCGGCGCTCCGGCGAGGGCAAGGCCGCGATCGACCATCCCGGCGGCGTGCTCTCGATCCTCATGGTGTCGTCGTTCGTGATCACGATCGTGCTGCTGCCGCAGGGCGTGACGCCGACCGTGATCGGACTCTTCGTGGTCGCGGCGGTGACGGGCGCGCTCTTCGTGCTGCGCGAGCGGCGCGCCGCGAATCCGCTCTTCGACCTGAAGCTGGCCGCGGCGCCGACCTTCTGGGTCGCGTTCGTCGCCGGCCTCGTCACCTTCGGCGCCCTCATCGGTGCCGCGTTCATCGGTCAGCAGTTCACGCAGAACGTGCTCGGCTTCGAGCCGCTCAAGGCGGCGACCATGACGCTCGCCATGGCGGTCGCGATGATCGCCTCGTCGCCCCTCGCGGCGCGGCTCATCCACAGCATCGGCACGCGGCTGACGCTCGCCGCCGGGCTGAGCTCGATCGCCCTCGGCTTCGTCACGATCGCGCTGCTCTGGCGGCCGGGCGCGAGCGTCGTGTGGGTGCTGCTTGCGTACGCGTTCCTCGGCTGCGGCGTGGGCCTTGCGGGCACGCCGGCCAGTCGCTCGCTGACCGCCTCACTCCCGGTGAAGCGGGTCGGCATGGGCTCGGCGTCCGCCGACCTCACCAAGGACCTCGGCGGCGCCGTCTTCCAGGCGATCCTCGGCACGCTGCTCACGATCGCCTATTCGCAGTACTTCGTACGCGCCTTTGCGAGCCTGCCGACGGCGCAGGCGCAGAAGCTGGGCACGCAGGCCGCGGCCGAGATCTCGTCGTCGTACGCGGGCGCCCGCCACGTCGCCGCCACCCTGCCCGGGGCCGATGCCGACAAGCTGGTGGCGGCCGCGCGTGACGCGTTCACCGACGGCAAGACCGTGGCCATCGTCTTTGCCCTGGTCTCGACGCTCGTCGGCATCGTGCTGGTGCTCTGGAAGTACCCGCGGCACGCGGCCGAGGTTGAGGAGCTCTCGGCGATGGCGACACAGAACCAGGCCTACCTCGACAGGCTCGAGGCGACGCAGGCAGGCTCGGCCGATGCGGACGCGGAACGAGCGGACTCGGCGCGATCGCCTGCGTCGCCGCCTTCGACCGAGCCGCACTCTGCGCAGCCGCCCGCTGCGTCGCCGACCGCCGCAGGCGTAGACGGCGCGACCGGGACGTCCGCGCCTCGAGCGCCCGGCGGGCAGACGTGAGCGAGGTGGGTCTCGACCGGCGCTTCGCCGACGCCCTGTCGAAGGCGCGCGCCGACTGGGCCGCCGCGGACTCGGCGGCCTGCGCCCAGCGCGCCGGCTGCGAGCTGACCCCGAGCGGCGTGCTCGTGCCCTTCTTGGGCACGCCACATCTGGTTTCGCATCCGCTCGGCGAGGTCTCGGTCGCCGGGCCGGCCGGCGTCGGCGGCGAACCGGCCGAGCCCGCTGCCGGGCCGGTCCACGTCGCCGTGACCGTCCTTCTGTTGCACTACCTCATGACGGCCGGCGGCGCTCCGATCGCCGGCTGCTGGGTCGCGTATCGGGAGCTGCCCGGCTGCCTGTTCTACGCGGCTGCCTTCGCCGGCCGCGCCGAGGCTCCGCTGACGCGAGCCTTCGCCGCCGGAGGCGAGGGCGGCGGGCTGCCGGCCTTCTCCCGCGCCGCCGCGCCGCTCGGCGGAGAAGCGCTCGCGCTGGCCGACGCGGCATTCTCGTTCGTGGCGCTGCCGCGCCTCCCGGTGGCTGTTCTGATCTGGGAAGGCGACGACGAACAACCCGGGGAGGCGCGGCTGCTCCTCGACGCCGGCGCCACGGGCTACCTGCCGCCGGAGGATCTTGCCGGGGTCGGCGGCATGCTCGCCCGCCGCCTCACGGCGCCGGCTGCCTGACCGCGGCCGAGGGCCTGCCGGCCAGGAGCCCGCGCGCAGTCACGACCGCGAGCGCCGCGACGATCAGAGCCATGCCGGCGGCCTCGCCTGCGGTGGGCCGCTCCCCAAGCTGCAGCCACGCCGCCGCCACACCGATGACCGGCGTCGCGAGTGTGCCGATGCCGGCCGCTCCGGCCGAGAGCTTGCGCAGCGCGTACAGCCAGAGGAACCAGGCGAGCGCGTTGCCGAGGATGACGTTGTACGCGAGCGCCCAGACGAAGGGCGCCGACCACTCAGGGCTGCCCTGCCAGCTGAGCGCCGCGATCAGCAGCAGCGGCAGCGAGCCGAAGAGCATCTGCCAGGTCGTGAGCGAGAGCAGGTCGACCTGGCGCCGCTTCTGCAGCCGCTTGACTACCACGGCGCTGGCCGCCCACGAGAGGCCGGCCGCGACGGCCAGTGCGCTGCTGAAGGAGCCGCGCAGGTCCCAGGGCCTGAGGACGAGGACGAGACCGGCCAGCGCCAGCCCAACGGCGAACCACTGCACCCCGCGCACCCGCTCGCCGAGGAACGCCCAGGCGAGCAGCAGCAGCCAGAACGGCATCGCGTAGACGAGCACCGAGGTCTTGCCCGCCCCGCCGCTCTGCAGCGCCCACATCAGCAGCCCGACGAACCCGGTGGTCTGCAGCAGCCCGATGACGATGGTGGCGCCCACGGCCTGCGGCCGTAGCGGGCGGCGCAGGATGACGAGGAGCGCGAAGAGGCTCAGCGCTCCGAGAAATGTGCGCAGCGCCGAGAACGTGAACGGCTGTGCGTACTCCAGGCCGACCTTCATGACGACCCAGTTGTAGCCCCAGATCAAGGCGAGGAGGACGAGCGCGAGGGCGCCGAGGTCGCGGCCGCGTGCGGCCGCGCTTCTCGGCGCGTCGCGCCTGGCGGCGTTTGGCGCCGGGACGTCGAGTGGTTCGTCAGGCGGTGTCAGCATGGGTCTTCAGACTCAACCTCGTCCAAGCCACGCGAGCAGGTCCCAAGGCCTACTTGCGCCTCGGGAACGCTGCCGCCGACCAGTCGAGCGCCAGGCTTCGTTTAGCGTTTGGGGTGAGGAGAAGGCCAAAGCGATGAAGACGCCCCAGAGGATGACCATGACGATGAAGAAGAGGCGCTTCACGCGGCACAGGATACAGGGCCGACCGCGCTGTGTCGCCTGCACAGCGCCGCCTGGCGAGCGCGTGCACGGAGTGGCCGGTGGCTTGTTGTCGCCACGCCGGAGACTCGCGAATCATGGGTTCGAACCCATAAGTCGCGAGTCTCCGGGGTGGCACGAGCCGGCCAGTGTGGCACGAGCCGGCCAGTGTGGCACGAGCCGGCCGGTGTGGTACGAGCCGGCTGTTTGGCACGAGCCGGCCGCACGCTCAGTCGGTCACCGGCTGAACGAGCGGCTCCTCGCCGGCTGCGGCCGCGCCGCGGCGGCCGGCGAGCAGCCCCTGCGCCGCGAGTAGGGCGAGCGCGGTCACGATCAGGATCATGCCGACCCCCTCGACGAGCGTCGGCACCTCTCCAAGCTGCAGCCACGCCGCCACGACGCCCACCACCGGGATCGCCAGTGTCCCCAACCCCGCCGCGCCGGCCGGCAATGCGTGCAGCGCGTACAGCCAGAGGAACCAGGCCACGGCGTTGGCCAGGATCACCGTGTAGGTGAGGCCGAAGACGAATCCCGCCGTCCACTGGATCTGACCAACACCGATGATCAGCGCGATGACGATCAGCGGGATGGAGCCGAAGATCATCTGCCACGTCGTGAGCGACAGCACGTCCACCGTGTGCTTGCGCTGCATGAGTTTGACCACCAGGGCGCTCGCTGCCCACGAGAACCCTCCGAGTACCGTGAGCACGCCGCTGAGCGCGCCTTCGAAGCGCCACGGGCTCACGACCAGGACCAGACCGACCAGGGAGAGGCCGACGGCGAGCCACTGCGCTCTGCGCAGCCGCTCGCCGAGGAAGATCCAAGCGAGGAGCAGCAGCCAGAACGGCATCGTGTACGTGAGCACCGAGACCTTGCCGGCGCTGGCGCTGTGGAGCGCGAAGATCACGAATCCCACGAAGACCGTGGTCTGGAGCAGGCCGATGACGATGGTGTAGCCGAGCGGCGGCGGTCGCAGCGGACGCCGCAGGACGATCATGACCAGGAAGAGGAGGGCGGCGCTCAGCGGCACGCGCAGTGCCGCGAACGTGAGCGCCTCCGAATAGCCCAGCGCGACCTTGGTCGCGATCCAGCCGTAGCCCCAGATCGGCCCGAGGACGACGAGGGCAAGGATGCCGAGGTCGCGGGTGCGGGTGGGGCTGGTCTTCGACATCCGAGCCGGTGCCCCAGCTCGTTGCCCGCCCGC
>JBBQFA010000050.1:0-11859 GCA_038321515.1 Thermoleophilia bacterium
GGGCGTTTCCTCTCTGAGCGAGTCTACACCATGGTAGGCTGCGGGGCGTCATGGGCATGGAGCGGACCATCATCGGCATCGACATCGGCGGCACCAAGGTCGCCGGAGCGCTGGTCCGGGGGCGACTCCCCGTGCCCGGCACGCACGCGCGCGCCGAGGTGGAGACGCCGTTCGTCGGCGAGCGGTTCACCACCGCGACCGACCAGGGATCCGCCGAGGCCTGCCTGGCCGGCATCCTCGCCTGCGTCGACGGGCTCGCCGCTGCCGGTGACGCGGACGCGATCGGCATCGGCGTCGCCTCGATGGTCGACATCGCCGCCGGACGCGTCGTGGAGTCGGTCAACCTGCCGCTCGTGGACGTGCCCCTGCGCGACCTGCTTGTGGAGCACGCGGGGCTGCCGGTGGTGATCGACAACGACGCCACCGCCGCCGCGGTCGGCGAGCATGTCTTTGGCGTCGGCGTCGGCACGCGCGAGATGCTGATGCTCACTCTGGGCACCGGGGTGGGCGGCGGCATCCTCTGCGGCGGCCGCCCGTATCGGGGCGCGAGCGGCGCGGCTGCCGAGTTCGGCCATATCATGATCGACGTCGATGGCCCTGCATGCCCCGGCGACTGCCCGAACCACGGCTGTCTGGAGGCGTACGTGTCGGGCACGGCGATGGGCGCGGCGGCCGTGGCCGAGGCTCAGGCGCAGCCGGCCTCGGCCCTGGGCCGCGCCCAGGCGGCCGGAGAGGTCGTGGACAGCCGTCTGCTCACGCGTCTGGCGCTCGCCGGCGACGCCGGCGCCGCGCGCCTCGTCGCGCGAGCCGGCGAGTACCTCGGCGCCGGTCTCGTGACTCTGTGCAACGTCTTCGACCCCGATATGATCGTCGTCGGCGGCGGCGCCGCGGCGGCCGGGGAGCTCCTGCTCGCTCCGGCCCGGCGGGTGCTCGCAGCGCGCGGCCTGCCCCCGGCACGCGACCGGGTGCGCGTCGTGCCGGCCGCGCTCGGCGCCGACGCCGGCTTCATCGGCGCGGCCGCGCTGGCGCTCACGGAGTGCTTCGCCGCCGATCAGCCGTCCTGACTCCGGCGAGCCGCCGTCATCCGCGCCCGCCGGAGGACGGCGCGCCGGCCGCTCCGACCCCCGTCTTGACTTCAGATGCCCCATATCGGTAAATGAGAGGTGGAATCCCGCGCGTTCTGCGTTCGCAGCGCGCCTACAGGAGGTGACGAGGACCACATGGCCTACAAGATCACTGAAGAGTGTCTCGCGTGCGGCGCTTGCATCGACGAGTGCCCCAATGAAGCTATCTCCGAGGGCGACGACATCTACGTCATCGACCCCGCGAAGTGCGACGACTGCGCGACCTGTGTAGAGTCCTGCCCGAGCGAGGCGATCGTTCCCGAGTGACCCTGCTCGAGAACGTGTGACGGCATTGGGGCCGGCTTCGCGAGGAGCCGGCCCCTTTGCCGTCCAGAAGATGCAGTCAGCCGGCGTCGCGGGGGAGACCCACGACCTGCGGCGCGTCCCACGCCAGACGGGCGGCCATGACGCGGACGGCCTCCGGGTTGGAGTCGACGAGGAGATAGCTCCGGCCCAGCCGGGCGGCAGCCTCTCCGGTCGTGCCACTGCCGGCGAAATAGTCGACGACGAGGTCGCCGGGGTCGGAGTGTACGCGCACGATGCGCTCGAGGATCTTCAGTGGCTTCTGCGTCGGGTACCCCGTCTTCTCGGCGCCGGTGGGGCTGACGATGGTCTGCCACCAGACGTCGGTCGGCGTCTTGCCGCGCGCCGCCTTCTCGGGGCCGACGAGGCTCGGCGCCATGTACGGCACGCGGTCGATGTCGTCGTAGCGAAAGACGTACCGGGCCGGGTCGCGCGCGTACCAGAAGATGGTGTCGTGCTTGGCGGGCCAGCGCTTCTTCGAGCGCCCGCCGTAGTCGTAGGCCCAGACGATCTCGTTGACGAACGAGCGGCGCCCGAAGATCTCGTCGAGCAGGACCTTGCAGTAGTGGCTCTCGCGCGGGTCGATGTGGAAGAAGAGCGAGCCGTCGGCGGTGAGGATGCGCCGCGCTTCTGCGAGTCGCGGCGCCAGGAACCCCAGGTAGTCGTCGAAGACATCGCTCCACGCGGCGCTGCCCAGGACTTCAGTGCGGTACCGCTCGCCCTTGAACCCGGTACGGTCGCCGGCGTCATCGCGCACCGTGCGCAAACGGGTGCGCCGCTGGTCTTTGCCGGTGTTGAAGGGCGGGTCGATGTAGATCAGGCGGGCGCAGCCGTCGGGCAGCCCGCGCAGTACCTCGAGGCAGTCACCCATGACGACGCGCTTCACAGCGGATGCTCGGCGCCGGCGTCAGAAGGGCGCGCAGTACGGATGCGGGCGGTCCACGACTCCATCGGGGTCAGTGTATCGCGCCGGCGGACGCGGAGACGTCAACCCCGGACGGTCACGCGGCCCTCGCTCCCGGGCCTCACTCCTGAGAGAATAGGGGCGGTCTCCGGACGGAGGGGCATGACCGACGACGTCTGGCGCGAGTCCTTCGACAGGTACGCGCCGCAGCACATGAAGAAGGTGTTCACCGCTGACAGCGTGCGCGAGGCGGCGTTTCTGGTGGAGGCCACGGGCGCGCCGCGCAGGCCGCCGGCGTGAGCGCCGCGGCCGATATCAGCATCCGGCGGGCAGTGCCGGACGACGCAGCCGGTGTCGCTGCCGTACTGAACGCGATCATCGTGAGCGGCAGGCACAGCCTGCTCGACACCCCCTTCAGCGTCGCCGATGAGCGCGCCTACATCGAGGACCTGCCGGCGCGCGGCTTCTTGCACGTGGCCGAGGCGCCCGCCGGCATCGTCGGCTTTCAGACCGTGATCCCTTGGAACACGTTCGTGACGCGGGAGTTCGACCACGTGGCGACCATGGGCACGTACGTGGACGAGGCGTGCCGGCGGCGGGGAGTGGGGGGGATGCTGGCGCGGGCGTCCTTCGCCGCCGCGCTCGACCTTGGCTACGACAAGGTGTTCACCGACCTGCGCGCCGACAACCTCGACTCACTCGCCTACCACCTGGCCCTTGGCTTCACGGTCGTCGGCGCCGCGCGGCGCCACGCCCGCGTCGGTGGTCGTGACGTGGACGTCCTCTTCATCGAACGCTTCTTGCGGGAGGAATGACCGTGCTGTACGTCTGTGCGACACCGATCGGCAACCTCGGCGACGTGTCGCCGCGAGTCCTCGAGGCATTGCGTGAGGCCGAGCTGGTCGCCGCCGAAGACACGCGGCGGACACGCAAGTTGCTCAGCCACTTCGACATCCACACCCCGCTGACCAGCTTCTTTCAGCACAACGAGCTGCAGAAGACGGACGAGGTGGTGCGTCTCCTGCGTAACGGCTCAACCGTCGCGCTGGTCACCGACGCCGGAATGCCCGGCGTGCAGGATCCCGGCATGCTGTTGGTAGAGAAGGTCGTCGGCGAAGACCTCGAGATGACCGTGCTGCCGGGCCCGTCGGCGGTCCTCACGGCATTGGTCGCCGCCGGCATCGGCGGCGACGGCTTTCGCTTCGTCGGCTACCTGCCGCGCCGGTCGCGCGAGCTCGAGACGAGGCTCGTCGACTGGCGCCGCTCCGGCGGGCTGGTCGTCGCCTTCGAGACGGGCCAGCGGCTCGCGCGCAGTCTTGCGGTGCTGGCGGCGGCGTTGCCGCAGTCGCGCGCCGCCGTCTGTCGCGAGCTCACCAAAGTGCACGAGCAGGTGGTCCGCGGGACGCTGCTCGACTTGAGCGAGCGCAATCCCGTGCCCGGCCCGGATGCCGGCCCGGCGGCGGCGGTGCGCGGTGAGATCACGCTGGTGATCGACCTGGGCGCGCCGCTCGACCCCGACGCCGCGCGCCGCCCCGCGGTCGCGACCGCGGCGGAGGCGCTGCTCGGCCGCGGGCTGTCGCGCCGCGACGCCGCTTCGGCGCTCCACATCTGCCTCGGGCTACCACGCCGTGAGGCGGATCGCCTCGTGCGCGAGATCGCGGCGCGCGGCTGAGAGCGTCTGGCCGGGTCTGCTAGACTGCAACGCATGGACCTTTTCGCCCTCATCGCCGTACGGCCGCTGCTGCTCGACGGTGGCCTCGGGCTGGCGCTCGCGGAGCGAGGGTTCACGGCCGGCGAGTGCCCCGAGGAGTGGAACGTCTCGCATCCCGAAGAGGTCGCCGACATCCACCGGAGCTTCTTCGCCGCCGGCTCCGACATCGTGAACACCAACACGTTCGGCGGCACCGGTCTGCGGCTCGAGGCGCACGGCCTGTCGGCGCGCTCCGTGGAACTCAACGAGGCCGGCGCGCGCCTCGCCACCGGCGTCCGCGACCGCGAGTTCCCCGGCCGTTTTGTGGCCGGCGACATCGGCCCGTGCGGGCACATGCTCAAGCCGATGGGCGACGCCGACCCCGAGGCACTGCGCGCCACGTTCGCCGAGCAGGCACGGAGCCTTGTCGCCGGCGGCGTCGACCTGCTCAACGTGGAGACGATGTTCGACCTCACCGAGGCCCGCATCGCCGTCGAGGCGGTGGTGGCGGAGGCCGGCGGCCGGCCGGTGCTGGCCAGCATGGCCTTCAAGCCGGCCGCCAAGGGCTTTCGCACGATGATGGGCGTCGACCCGGCCGCCGCCGTGAGCGTGCTCAAGGAGGCAGGCGCCGCCATCGTCGGCTGCAACTGCGAGATCACCGCCGAGCCCATGGCGGCGCTGGTACCGATCCTCGCCGAGTTGAACGGCGGCGTGACCTGCGCGCAGCCGAACGCCGGCCAGCCCCGCCTCGAAGCCGGCGAGACGGTGTACGCGGAGACTCCGGCGCACTTCGCCGCCGCCGTAGCCGCCTACCCGGCGCTGGGCGCCGGCATCGTCGGCGGCTGCTGCGGCACGCCACCGGCCTCCATCGCCGCGCTGGCCGCGGCTCTCGGCCGCTAGCTCGAGCGCGGCATCCCCGGGCCTCAGGCGAGGGCTTGACACCCTGAACGGCTGTGAATAGAATCACAGCTGCAGGAACCGTGGGAGGATCCTTGAGCACGAGCGAACAGACCGGCACCACGCCTCAGCCGAACCGCCCCGAGAAGCGTGTGTCGATGCAGACGGTCGAGCGGCTGAGTGCCTACCGCAAGGCGTTCGAGGAGCTCGATCGCGACGGCGTCGAGTTCATCCACTCCCAGCAGCTTGCCGACCTGGTCGGCGTTACTCCCGCACAGCTCAGGCGCGACCTCGCCAGTTTCGGCACCTTCGGCAACATCTCACGAGGCTACAACGTCTATCAGATGGGCCGCACGATCAGCCGCATCATGGGCACCGACGAGACCCAGTCGATCGCCCTGTTCGGTGTCGGCGACCTCGGCAGGGCACTGCTCTCGTATCGTGGCTTCGAGGAGCGCGGCTTTCACATCGCCGCTGCCTTCGACGTCGACGCCGAGAAGGTGGGCCGTGTGTTCGCGGGCCGCCGCTGCTACCACGTCGACCACCTCGAGACCGTGCTGCGCGAGTTCGACATCCATATGGTCGTCGTGGCGTCCCGGCCGGAGGGCCTCCAGACGCTGGTCGATCGCATTTCAGCTGCCGGTGTGCACGCCATCCTCAACTTCGTACCCAATCGCGTGAGGGCGCCTGAAGGCTGCTTCATCGCGAACACCGACATCTCGGCGAAGCTCGAGCTGCTCTCGTTTCTGGTGCGCAGCGAGGTCGGGAGCGAGAGTCTGGGCGCCCGCGCCCAGGGCGACGTCGCTTTCGCGGCCGTGGCGCCGCGCGACGTGACCGCCGAGGGGATGGGCGCATGACGCGTGTTCTGCAGCGAGGCCGGGAGCCGGTGTTTTTTTCGAGAATACTGTGAAGGAATTCACTGTGAAGATGGTAACTACTCGGCGCGCAGCGGCGGACGCCGCGAGAGCCGGCGAACCAAGGAGGAGAGCGACATGAAGGCCAAGCGCATCCTGATGGTCGACGACGACCGCGACCTGGTGACGTCCGTCAAGGCGTTCCTGGAGGCCCGCGGCTACACGGTGGACACCGCCCACAGCGGCGTCGAGGCGCGCGAGCGACTCAAGGTCCGCCGACCCGACCTGGTCGTGCTCGACATCATGATGGATCACGACACCGACGGCTTCAACGTCGCCTACAAGCTGCGTGACGATCCCGAGACCGCACATATCCCGGTGATCATCATGAGCGGGTTCACCAAGGAGCTCGACACCAAGACTCACATCTTCGAGCCGATGATGTATCGCGAGTGGCCGGCCGCCAAGTTCTTCGAGAAGCCGGTGAAGCTTGCCGCACTCGCCGATGCCATCGCCGGCCTGCTCGCCGACGCCGACGCGTCCACGGCGAGCGAGGAGGCGTGACCCGTGAGTGCGGTGGATACGATCATCACGGCGCACGGTGACGGACTGACGCGCGAGCAGCTGATCCCGCTGCTGCAGGAGATCCAGGGCGCGGATGGGTTCGTCTCCGCCGCGGCGATGGTGAAGGTCGCCGGCGCTCTGGATACGCCGGTGAGCCGCGTGTACGGCGTGGCCACCTTCTACAACCAGTTCCGCTTTGCGCCGCTCGGTGAGCACGTGATCCAGATCTGCCGAGGTACGGCCTGCCATGTGAAGCAGAGCCTGGCGCTGGCGCAGCATCTGAAGCGGCGCCTCAAACTGCGCGAGGACGGCAACTCGGCCGACGGCCGCTACACCGTCGTCACCGTCGCCTGTCTCGGCGCCTGCTCCATAGCGCCGGTGCTCAAGCTCGACGGTGAGTTCTACGGGCACCTGACGAGAGAGAAGCTCGATGCCCTGCTGGACGAGGTGGAGGCGGGCGCGGAGGCGGCGGCCTGACAGCCGCCGTGCGGGCCCACCCGGAATGTTTGTGACACGAGCCATGGACGACACGGAAACGAGATACGCATGAACGAGAGCCTGCTCACGGCGCCCTGCTGCCGCCAGTGTCGGCACACGCCGTCCACGCCTTGCTCCGACCTGATCGAGTGCATCGACCACGGCCCCGTGTGCCACGACGACGACGGGTGCCGCGACGAGCGCGCCCGGCGCCTGGCCCGCGCCCGCCGCGGCGGCGACGGCATGGTGCTCTTTGTCGGCGCCGGCACCTGCGGGCGCGCCAACGGCGCCCTCACGGTGATCGCCAAGATGGAGGCCTATCTGCAGCATCGTGGCCTCGACGTGCCGATCGTCGAGACCGGCTGCGTCGGCTACTGCCAGCGTGAGGTCTTCGTCGACCTGGTCACCGCCGACGGTGTGCGGCTCAGCTACTGCGACCTCGGTCCCGACACGGTGGACGAGTTCCTTGAAGCGGTCTTCGGCAGGCGCGAGCTCCACAACCGCTTTCTCCTCGGCCGCTACGACGACCCTGACGGCTTGTACGGCGACGTACCGCCGCTCGCCGAGACGCCGTTCTTCGCTCGCCAGACCAAGGTCGTGCTCGCGAATTGCGGCGTGGTCGACCCCGCGAGCCTCGACGCGGCGCTCGCGGCCGGCGGCTTTCGCGCCGCCGCCACGGCGCTGGTGACGATGACCCCGGAGGAGGTCTGCGACGAGCTCATCGCCTCCGGCCTGCGCGGTCGCGGCGGCGCCGGCTTCCCGACCGGGCGCAAGTGGAAGGTGGCGCTCGAGCAGCCGCGCCCCCAGAAGTACCTGATCTGCAACGCCGACGAGGGCGACCCCGGCGCCTTCATGGACCGCGCCGTGCTCGAGAGCGACCCCTTTCGTGTGGTCGAAGGCATGGTCGTCGCCGCCTACGCCATCGGCGCGACCAAGGGCTACGTGTACTGTCGCGCCGAGTACCCGCTCGCGGTCGAGCGCTTGCGCGAGGCGATCCGCCAGTGTCGCGCCGCCGGGCTGCTCGGCAGGAACATCCTCGGCAGCCTGACCGACTTCGACATCACCATCAAGATGGGCGCCGGTGCCTTCGTCTGCGGCGAGGAGACGGCGATCCTGGCGAGCATCGAGGGCGGGCGCGGCATGCCCCGGCCCCGCCCGCCTTATCCGGCCGTCTCCGGCCTTCACGGCTGCCCGACCGTGCTCAACAACGTCGAGACGCTGGCCAACGTGCCCGCCGTTGTGAACGGTGGCGCCGAGTGGTTCGCGGGCCTCGGCTGCGGTGACGCGGCCGGCACCAAGGTCTTCGCGCTCAGCGGCCGCATTCGCAACACCGGCCTCGTCGAGGTCCCCGTCGGTATCCCGCTGCGCGAGGTCGTTTACGGCATTGGCGGCGGCGCCCCCGCCGGGCATCACATCAAGGCCGTCCAGATCGGCGGTCCGAGCGGCGGCTGCATCCCCGACGAACTGCTCGACGTGCCCACCGACTACGGCACGCTCCAGGAGCTCGGCGCGATGATGGGCTCCGGCGGGATGGTCGTGATGGACGAGCGCTCCTGCATGGTCGACGTCGCCAAGTTCTTCATGGAGTTCATCCGCAACGAGAGCTGCGGCAAGTGCACCCCGTGCCGCGAGGGTACGACGCGCATGCTCGAGATCCTCACCGAGTTCACCGAGCGCCCCGTCGGCGACGACCTGCGCCGGCTGGAGCGGTTCCGCGGCATCCTCCATCTGGAGGAGCTGGCGGAGACCGTCAAGGAGACCTCGCTGTGCGGCCTCGGGCAGTCGGCCGCGAACCCCGTGCTGAGCACACTGCGCTTCTTTCGCGACGAGTACGAGGCGCACATCATGGAGAGCGTCTGCCCGGCCGGCGCCTGCCAGGGCCTGCGCATGTACGACATCGACCCTGAAGTTTGCACCGGCTGCACCCTGTGTGCCAAGAACTGCCCGTCCGGCGCGATCATCGGCAAGCGCAAGTTCGCGCACGCGATCATCGTCGACCGCTGTACCGGCTGTGGCGCCTGTGCCGACGCCTGCCCCAAACAGGCCGTGCTGGCCGTCGCCTGAGAGGACCGACCATGAGCATCACCATCAACGGCAGAGAGATCGAGGCGACGGCGGGCGAGACCGTTCTGCAGGTCGCCCGCCGCGCCGGTATCGAGATCCCGCACCTGTGCTCCCTCGACTGGGCGCCCTCGCCGTCGGCCTCATGCCGCCTGTGCGTCGTCGAGGTCGAGGGCGCTCCGCGCCTGCAGACCAGTTGCACCCTCGAGGCGCGTGACGGCCTCAGCGTTCAGACGCACACGCCGCGCGTGCTCAAGGCGCGGCGGGCCATTCTGGAGTTGCTGGTCGCCAGCCACCCCCAGGACTGCCTCTCCTGCGCCCGCGGCGGCGACTGCGAGCTCGCCGGGCTCGCCTCCGACCTCGGCGTGCGCCGGCGCCGGTACGTCGGAGCGGTCAAGCACCACCCCGCCGACATCAGCTCGCCGGCGCTCTGGCGCGACCCCGACAAGTGCGTGCTCTGCGGCCGCTGCGTCACCATGTGTCACGACGTTCAGGGCATCGGCGCCATCGACTTCGTCGGGCGCGGCTTCAAGACCAGGGTCGCGCCTGGGTTCAGCCTCGGCCTCAACGTCAGCGACTGCGTCTTCTGCGGCCAGTGCGCCCGGGTCTGCCCGACCGGGGCCATCGTGGAGCGCGACCAGGTGGACGACGTGGTCGCCGCCCTCGCCGACCCCGACATCACCGTGGTCGCGCAGGTGGCGCCCGCCGTGCCGGCGACCCTTCTCGAAGGCCACAGCAAGAGCGAGGGCGTGCGCACCATGCTCGAGCGTCTCGCCGCCTCTCTCAAGCGGGTCGGGTTCGACGCCGTCTTCGACACCGGTTTCGCTGCCGACCTCACGATCATGGAGGAGGGCAGCGAACTGCTCGACCGCATCGTCCACGGCGGTGTCCTGCCCATGTTCACGAGCTGTTCGCCGGCGTGGGTGCACTACGTCGAGACGCACCGGCCGGAGCTGATCCCTCACCTCTCGACCTGCAAGAGCCCGCAGCAGATGGCCGGCGCCTTGATCAAGGAGATCTACCCGGCCTATGCCGGGGTCGACCGCGACAAGCTCGTGGTCGTCTCGATCATGCCGTGCACGGCGAAGAAGTTCGAGGCCCAGGACCTCACCGGCGTGGACTACGTGCTCACGACCCGCGAGCTGGAGCACCTCTGGGGTCGCTTTGGTGTCGACTTCGCGCACGCGACCGAGCAGACGCCGCTCGACCCGCCGTTCTCCGAGGCGAGCGGCGCCGGGCGCCTCTTCGCCGGCAGCGGCGGCGTGATGGAGGCGGCGCTGCGCACCGCCCACAAGCTTGTCGCCGGCAAGGAGCTCGCCGGCGACCCCAAGATCACCGAGGCTCGCGGCCTCGACGGCGTGCGCCGGTTCACGGTCAGCGCCGGCGAGGCCGAGCTCGGCCTCGCCGTCGTCAACGGGCTCGGCCGCGTCAGGGACACGATCGACGAGCTGCTGAACGCCGATCCGCCGGTGCACTTCGTCGAAGTGATGAGCTGCCCGGGCGGCTGTGTCGGCGGCGGTGGCCAGCCCTACGACACCGACGCCGCGGCGATCAAGGAGCGGCTACAGCGCCTCTACGAAGTCGACAGGCGCTCCCGGACCCGGCGTTCGCACGAGAACAGCGAGGTGCAGTCGCTGTACGAGGACCTGCTCGGGCGTCCGCTGGGCGAAGTCTCGCACCGGCTGCTGCATCGCACCTACACCGACCGCCGCCGCGGCGACGTCGCGGCGGTCTGACGGGGAGTCGGCATGGGCGGCACGATCATCACGACCATCAAGCAGAACTGCCGGCGCTGCTACACCTGCGTGCGCTACTGCCCGGCGCAGGCGATCCGCATCGAGGACGGGCAGGCGTTCGTCGTCGACGAGCGCTGCATCGCCTGCGGCAATTGCACGCTGGTGTGCTCGCAGAACGCCAAGGCGTACTTGAGCGGGCTCGAGCGCGCGTCCTGGCTGCTCGATGAGGACGCGCCGGTGGCGGCCCTGTTGGCGCCGTCGTTCCCGGCGGGATTCAGCGCGCCCGCCGGGCAGCTCGTCGGCGCCTTCAAGGCCGCCGGCTTCGACTACGTCGTCGAGGTCGCCCAAGGCGCCGACCTGGTGAGCCTCGCCTATGAGGAGTTTCTCGACGCCAACCCGACCGGCCTACACATCGCCACCGCCTGCCCAGCGGTGGCCGAGTACGTGCGCAAGTACCGTCCCGAGCTGGTCGACCGGCTGGTGCCGATCGTCTCGCCCATGATCGCCACGGCGCAGGCCGTCAAGGAGCTCTACGGCGACGACGTGCGCTGCGTCTTCGTCGGGCCGTGCGTCGCCAAGAAGGCCGAGGCCCGCGACCCGCAACTGCCGCGGGTGATCGACGAAGTGCTCACGCTGCAAGAGGCGCATCGCCTGCTGGCCGAGCGAGGCGCCGACCCCGCGGCGGCCGCGGCGGCCGCCTGGGACGAGCCCTCCGCCGGGCGGGCGCGGGTCTTCCCGCTGCCCGGCGGCCTGCTCGAGAGCGCGAACATGGACCGCGGCATCCTCGACCCCGACGTGCTCGTCGTCAGCGGTCACGACGAGACCGTCGAGGTGCTCGACAGCCTCGGCGAGACCGACACCGGCACGACGCTGCTGGTCGAGGCCCTCATGTGCCGCGGTTGCTACTGCGGGCCGGGCATCAGCTCCTCGGAGCCCGGCCTTCTGCGCAAGCGGCGCGTGAGCGAGTACGCCGCGGAGTGCCGGCGAGAGCAGGACGCGGCGGCGTGCGCCGCCACAGGCGGGCCGGCCGGCGACGCGGCCTTCGCCGGCCTGCCGCTGGGTCGCACCTACGAACCGGATGACCAGCGGCTGACCGAGCCCACGGAGGACGAGATCCGCGAGATCCTCGCGCACACCAACAAGTTCTTCCCCGAGGACGAGCTCAATTGCGGCGCTTGCGGCTACACGACGTGCCGCGCCAAGGCGATCGCCGTGCACTGCGGCATGGCCGAGGACGCGATGTGCCTGC
>JBBQFA010000051.1:0-11803 GCA_038321515.1 Thermoleophilia bacterium
ACCCCGCCCCTTTCGCGTTGGAGGCACGATGAGGGACTTGAGCAAGATCGAGGAGCTGCCAGAACTGAGCGACGGCCGCGTCGGGTTGCGGCCCTGGCGGGCCGACGACGCCGCGGCCGCGGCCGCGATGTGCGACGACATAGGCGTCGCCCGCTGGATGCCGCTGATGCCGCATCCCTACACGCTCGCGGACGGCCTGGAGTGGGTCGGCGACGCCGCGCGCAAGTGGACCGAGGAGTCGTGGGCCAACTTCGCCGCCGTCGACGCCGTGACCGGCGCGCTCGTGGGGTCGTGCGGCCTGCGCGTCGACGTGCAGAAGGAGAGCGGCGAGATCGGCTACCTCGTGCACCGCCGCCGCCGTCGCGAAGGCATCGCCGCGGCGTGCGTGCGGCTGCTCACCGCCTGGGGGTTCGACGAGCTCGAGCTGGGGCGCGTGCAGATCCGCGCCGACGTGCGCAACGTCGCCTCTCGGCGCACCATCGTCGCCGCGGGCTATCGCTTCGAGGCGGTGATGCGCGGCGTCGAGACGGTCCGAGGCGAGCGCGTCGACGACGTGCTGTACGCGCTGCTGCCGGGCGACCTGCGGCCCGGCGTCGGCAGTCCGGCCGGAGCCGCCGATCGCAGTTCCGGCGCTGCTGCCGGCGCAGCCGGTCTCGACACCGCCGGTGCAGCGACACTCCGTGGACTCGGCTGGCCCGAACTGACGGACGACCGGCTGGTCGTCCGGCCCTTCGCGCCGGACGACGCCCCGGCCGTTCAGGCCGCCTGCGGCGACCCCGACGTCGCCCACTGGATCTACGGCGTGCCGACCCCTTACACCGCGGACGACGCCGCGGAGTTCGTCGCCGACTCTCGGCACCGCCTGCTGCTGGGCGAGCGCGCCCGGATGGCGATCTGCGACGCCGGGCCGGGCGCGCTGCTCGGCAGCATCAGCCTGGACCTGTTCGCCGACCGCCAGGCAGCCGAGATCGGCTACTGGGTCAAGCACGAGGCGCGCCGCCGGGGTGTGGCCCTCGCAGCGGCGCGCCTCGTCGTGCGCTGGGCCTTCGAGGAGGTCGGCGTCGAACGCCTCGAGATCCTCACCTACCCGGGCAACGGCGCCTCCCAGGCGCTGGCGGAAAAGCTGGGCTTTCGCCGCGAGGCGCTGCTGAGCGGCTTTCTCGCCCCCGAGCCGGGCAAGAGCCGGGGCGGGCGGGTCGTGCCGTCTGACGACGGCAGCCTGCCGCCCCGCGACGACCAGGTGCAGTTCGCACTGCTCCGCGGGGAGTGGCCCGGGCCGGGCTCCTGACGGACCGTGCAAGCCCGGTGGTACAATCCGTCTCCCGGGCCGCTAGCTCAGTCGGTAGAGCAGGGGACTTTTAATCCCAAGGTCGTTGGTTCGATCCCAACGCGGCCCACCACGTTCTCCTGTGCAGATCGGCGTCGGCGTCGGCGTCTGTGCGGCGCCCACTGCGTTCTCGTGCGATGCCCGTGCGACTGCACCTGAGGCCGCCCTCAGCACTTCTGCACTGGTCGGCATACGAAAATAGGCGTAGAATAGACGTATCTACTGAAGGGTCCCTCCATGCATTCTCTTCGCTCCGTTCCTTCACGCCTGTGAAGTCCCGCGTCGCAGGCTCGTTCCTCCTCTCGGGCACCGGCAGGGTCAGCGATCGGATCCCGGCCTTCGAGCGCGGCCGCGTCTGCGCGCACCCCGGCTGCGACACGGTCCTCTCGACCTACAACCCGGCGCTCTACTGCTCAGTGCACGATGCCGCCGGCACGGCCCGGTCTCACCCGGCCCTCACGACGCGACATCAGGTGAGCTGACCCGGCTCCACGTGATGCCGCTGCTCGTGCTCTTCCCGCGCGCGACTGCGAGATCGACCTGGTAGTACGGGAGAAGAATGCCTGACAAGCAGGTCTCGTGCGGCACCCCTGGGCGATTCCGTGCGCGCCTCGGTCGGTCAGCTCGGCCGTCTCAAGGTATACTCCCTCGGCGGCACCTCGTGCCCCCATCGTCTAGCGGCCTAGGACACCGGCCTTTCAAGCCGGCGGCACGGATTCGAATTCCGTTGGGGGCACCACTTTTTCCCTGCTAATAGGCACTTTCGCGCGACCCTTCGCCGCGGTCGGCACGGCGTGTTGGTGCCTCTTGTCGATTCCAGTAGCCCTCCGATCATGGTCGCAGTCTGGCACTCGCTCCCTCTTCTCGCACGCGCTGCTGGGGGTCATGGCGCTCCATCCGACGGCGCCGGCGTCAGCGCGCCCCTATTTACGCTTGAAGCGTCGTCAGGCATGATCAAAGGTCGACGGCTTCCGCGGTTCGCCGTGAGGGGCAGCCGGGGTCTCATCGTCATTACGAGCCCTCGTTCAGTAGTGCAGTTGCTATGATGGTTCGGGTACCGCTTACGTCAGCGGCGTTGGCTACGAAGCTCCGGCCGGGCATGCTCGCCCGGCGCATCGATCCGGTTTCGTGGCACTCCAGCCGCCCTGCCTGTGGAACTCCGATCTGGGAGGGATCTTTTGGGCCAGCAGTGGACCTGCATCGACGGCAACGAGGCGGCCGCGCGCGTCGCCTACGCTCTCAGCGAAGTCATGGCCATCTACCCGATCACGCCGTCCACTCCGATGGGAGAAGAGGCGGACCGCTGGGCGGCGGCCGGAAAGCCGAACCTCTGGGGCACCGTGCCAGACGTCGTCGAGATGCAGTCGGAGGCGGGGGCCGCCGGCGCCCTGCACGGCGCGCTGCAACGGGGCGCGCTGTCGACGACCTTCACGGCCTCGCAGGGGCTCCTCCTGATGATCCCCAACATGTTCAAGATCGCCGGCGAGCTGACGCCGGCCGTGATCCACGTCGCGGCGCGAGCCGTCGCGACGCACGCGCTCTCGATCTTCGGCGACCACAGCGACGTCATGCACGCGCGCACGACCGGCTGGGCCATGCTCGCCTCCGCATCGGTGCAGGAAGCTCAGGACCTGGCCCTCATCGCTCATGTGGCCACGCTGCGCTCGCGCGTCCCGTTCATCCACTTCATGGACGGCTTTCGTACCTCGCACGCGATCGAGAGCATCATCCTCGTCAGCGACGAAGACATCCGGGCGCTGGTGCCCGAGGAGGACATCCTCGCCTTCCGCGCCCGCGGCCTCAGTCCCGACGCGCCTCTCGTGCGCGGGACGGCGCAGAACCCCGACGCCTTCTTCCAGGGGCGCGAGGCTGGAAACCCCTTCTACCTCGCCGCGCCCGCGATCGTCACTGAGGCTATGGATGCGTTCGAGCGGCTGACGGCCCGGCACTACGGAATCGTCGAGTACACGGGTGCGCCCGATGCGGAGCGAGTCGTCGTCCTCATGGGGTCCGGCATCGGCGCAGCCGAACAGACGATGGAAACGCTGGCCGCAGCCGGCGATCCCGTGGGCCTTCTCAAGGTGCGTCTTTACCGGCCCTTCCCCGCGGAGCAGCTGGTCGCCGCATTACCCTCGACCGTGCGGTCGATCGCGGTCCTCGACAGGACAAAGGAGCCGGGCGCGGTCGGGGAGCCGCTCTACCTCGATGTCATTGCCGCCCTCGCGGAGAATATGGATTCGGCGCAGCCGCGCTTCGGCCGCATGCCGCGGGTGATCGGCGGCCGCTACGGCCTGTCGTCGAAGGAGTTCAACCCCGGAATGGCCAAGGCGGTCTTCGACGAGCTCGCCGCAGCCGAGCCGAAGCGCCACTTCACCGTCGGGATCACCGACGACGTCACGCATCTGAGCCTCGCGCCCAACACGGAGTTCCGCTACCAGCGCCCGCCCGGCGAGGTGCAGGCGATGTTCTTCGGAACGGGCTCGGACGGGACCGTTGGGGCGACCAAAAGCTCGGTGAAGATCATCGGGGAGAACACCGATCTGCATGCGCAGGGGTACTTCGTCTACGACTCCAGGAAGGCAGGCTCGGTCACGGTCTCGCACCTGCGCTTCGGCCCCAACGCGATACGTTCCACCTACCTGATCGAACGCCCCGACTTCATCGCCTGCCACCAGTTCGGCCTCCTCACCAGCGTGAAGGTACTCGCGCAAGCCAGGGACGGCGGCACCTTCCTGCTCAACAGCCCCTACCCGGCCGACGAGGTCTGGTGCGAGCTCCCCACATCCGTCCAGGAGTTGCTGGTCGAGAAGCAGATGAAGTTCTGGGTGATCGACGCCCAGAGGATCGCCGCCGAGGTGGGCATGGGCAACCGCATCAACACGATGATGCAGGCCTGCTTCTTCTCGCTGTCCAATGTGCTGCCGCCGGACGAGGCCGTCGCTCGCATCAAGGAGTGGGTCGTGAAGACTTACGGCAAGCGGGGCCCTGTCATCGTGGAGAGGAACTTCGCAGCCATCGACCGCTCGCTGCAGGCCCTCGCACAGGTCGAGGTGCCCGACGCGGTGAGTTGCGGCGGCCCCTCGGGGATCACCGTACCCGACGACGCCCCCGACTTCGTCAAGCGTGTGACCGTTCCGTTGCTGGCCGGCGAGGGCGACAGCCTGCCGGTGAGCGCCTTCCCCGTGGACGGGTCCTTCATCACCGGCACCGCCAAGTACGAGAAGCGGGCCATCGCCCGGGAGGTGCCCATCTGGGATCCGGGCCTGTGCATCGACTGCGGCAAATGCTCCCTCGTCTGCCCCCACGCCGTGATCCGCATGAAGGTCTATGAGCCCGCGTACCTCGAGGGCGCGCCCGAAGGCTTCCGCTCCAAGGACTTCCGTGCCAGGGAACTGCCCGACCACAAGCTGACGATCCAGGCGTCGCCCGACGACTGTACCGGCTGCGGCGTATGCGTCAACGTCTGCCCGGCGAAAAGCAAGACCGAGGTGAGGCGCAGAGCCATCGCGATGGAGCCGGTGACGGAGCACCGCGAAGCGGAGCGGATGAACTGGGCGTTCTTCGACACGATCCCGCCGCTTGCCAGGGACTCGCTTCCTCGCCGTTCGGTGAAAGGCTCGCAGGTGCTCGAGCCGCTCTTCGAGTTCTCCGGCGCCTGTGCCGGGTGCGGCGAAACGCCCTACGTCAAGCTCGTCTCGCAGCTGTTCGGCGACCGGGTCGTGATCGCCAACGCCACCGGCTGCTCGTCGATCTATGGCGGCAACCTGCCGACGACGCCCTGGACCGTCGATCGCGATGGGCGTGGGCCCGCGTGGAACAACTCCTTGTTCGAGGACGCGGCCGAGTTCGGGATGGGCATGCGCTTGGGCTCCGAGGCACGCATCGCCAGGGCTCGGCTGCTCCTCGAGCGTCTCGCCCCCCGTCTGGATGGCGAGCTCGTGCAAGAGATCGTAGCGGCCCCCCAGTTCCATGAGGCTGAGATCCGCGCGCAGCGCGAGCGGATCGTGGGCCTCGTGAAGGCGCTGGAGGATCTGGGGGCCGACGACCCCGATGTGCGACACCTGCTCGCCTTGGCTGACGATCTCTTGGGCAAAGATGTCTGGATCATCGGCGGCGACGGTTGGGCGTACGACATCGGCTTCGGCGGCCTCGACCAGGTCCTCGCCTCGCGGCGCAACGTGAACATCCTGGTGCTCGATACGGAGGTCTACTCCAACACCGGCGGGCAGTCGTCGAAGGCGACGCCTCGCGGGGCGGTGGCCAAGTTCGCCTCCTCGGGCAAGGGCACTCCCAAGAAGGACCTCGGCGCGCTGGCGATGACGTACGGCAGTGCCTACGTCGCCCAGATCGCCATGGGGGCAAACAACACCCAGGCGGTCAAGGCCCTGCTCGAAGCGGATGCGTGGCCCGGACCGTCGCTCGTCATCGCGTACTGCCCGTGCACCGCTCACGGCATCGACATGTCCAAGTCGATGGAGCACATGAGGGACGCGGTGAGAAGCGGATACTGGCCACTGTACCGATTCCAGCCCACCGCGGCCGAGGGCGGTCAGCCCTTCAAGCTCGACTCGCCCAAGCCCTCGATGTCCGTGCGGGACTTCGCCGCCTCGGAAGCGCGGTTCGCCATCCTGAAAAGGACTCATCCGGAGCGGTCCGCCGCCCTCCTTGAGCTCATGCAGGCCGGCGTCGACGAACGCCGGCGCTACTACGAGCAACTAGCGGCGATGTCGAGGACGGTTCCCACAGCCGGCGACGGTGATCAGACGGATGGGGATCCCGGCGACGACCCACAGGACAAGGAGGCCCAACGATGAGCCGTCTGACCGCGACCTACCTCGGGCTCGAGTTGCGCAGCCCACTGGTGGCTTCCGCAAGCCCCTTCAACAAAGACGTCGAGGGGGCCATGCGTCTGCAGGAGAGCGGTGCGGCAGCCATCGTCCTGCCCTCCCTGTTCGAGGAGCAGGTCGTCCGCGAGGAACTGGAGATCACCCAGGTGCTCGAGCAGGGGGCCGAGGGCTTCGCGGAGTCCCTCGACTACTTCCCGCAGTTCGAGGCCTTCGAGAGCACGGCCGACCGCTACCTCGCGACCATCGCGGCGATGAAGGCCAAGCTCGACGTGCCGGTCATCGGGAGCCTCAACGCGACATCGAGCGGCGGGTGGGTCCGATTCGCGAAGCTCATCGAGGAGGCGGGGGCAGACGCTCTGGAGCTCAATCTCTACCGGATCGCGGCTGATCCGGCGCGCCAGGGCTCGGACATGGAGGCGAGCGACCTGGATGTGGTCCGGCGGGTGAGGGAGTCGACCGGCATCCCGCTGGCGGTGAAGCTCTCCCCCTACTACTCGGCGCTGGCCAACTTCGCCGTCAGCGTGGTCGAGGCCGGAGCCAACGGGCTGGTGCTCTTCAACCGCTTCTACCAGCCCGATATCGACGCGGATTCGCGAGAGATCGTGCCGAGCCTGGAGTTGAGCCAGCCGCGGGAGCTGCGCCTGCCGCTGCGCTGGATCGCGATCTTGCGTGCACAGGTCGGCGAGGGCACGTCGCTCGCCGCATCGAGCGGCATCCACTCTGGTATCGATGCGGCGAAAGCCCTGCTCGTGGGCGCGGACGTCGCGATGATGACCTCGGCCGTGCTGCGCAACGGGCGCGCGCACTTCGCGACCGTGAAGCGAGAGCTCGTGCAGTGGATGGACGAGAACGAGTACGTCTCGGTCGACGAGCTGCGCGGCAGTGTGAGCTACGCGGCCAGCGACGACCCGTCCGCGTTCGAGCGGGCCAACTACCTTGAGACGCTGCGCTCCTGGAACGCCCCTCTCGACCTTACACCTCGCCCCCCGCTTCCCTGAGGTCGTCCGCGCTGCTTGATAAGGAGGTGATCAGCAAGGACGACTTCGTCCAGCACGAGGGCGCCAGCCCCGACAGCGTTCGGACCTCGGCGATCGGGCCGTCGCGGTCTCTGCACGCATGCGCCGCCATGCCCCTTGGAGTGGTCCGCTGAGCCGCGCCCTCGTGGAAGAATCACACCATTGCACGGCATTTGTGACTGTTTTGCAGGTACTTTTCGAGCTGATGTCTCGGCCAAGCATGGGCCTGTTGCCCACTTTGTCGCCTTCCGTCCCCTGGCACCCCAACACTCAGGCGCGAAATGGGGATCCGCAAGCGGGGCGATACATGGTTGGTGCCGGCCCCCTCACCGTCGTCAGCCAGTCCGTCGACCACCGCCTCGAACGTCTCCCACTCCATGAACCCCTCGGGCTCGTCCCAGGCGTGCCGAACGCAGGTGGTACAGGCGAGGTTGCAGGCGTTGGTGGGCTAGACGTAGACCTTGCGCAGCCGATCCTCGGACTCGCCGATCGCCACTCGGTCAGTCCTTGCGCCGCGAAGCGCGCAGCTCTTTGAGCGAGGGGAAGTCCAGCGCGCCCGGCTCACAGAGGGTCGCGCAGTGAGAGCAGCCGGCCACGCAGGAGCTGCGCTGAGCGACCACCACGTGACCGTCGACCCGCTCATAGACGGAGTTCTGGCAGAAGTCGATGCAGGCGCCGCAGTCGGTGCACAGCTCTCTGTTGATGGTCGGGCCCCAGACGAACTCCTGGGATCCCGTGTCGGCAGCGCTCACGTCTGGTCTCCTCTCCTCACGTCTTCTCGCAACGGAACCCTGGCTCAGACACGCATGAGGTCGCGGAATGCCTCGAGCGCGCCCGCCGCCGCCTCGCCGTCAATCGAATAGAAACTCCACTTGCCACGAGCCTCCTCGCGCACCAGGCCCGCCTCGCGCAGCACGTGCAGGTGATACGAGACCTTCGACTGGGCGATGCCGAAGTGATCCTGGAAGTCGCAGACGCAGATCCCGGCCGGTTCGCCGGCGCCGGGCACTCCCCGCTCCGAGGGCTCGGGCAGCCCGCAGCAGGCTCGCCCCTGTGCCATCACGTCCAGCATCCCCAGGCGGATGGGGTCGCTGAGGGCCTTGGCGACCCGCGTCAGCCGGTCTGCGTCCTCCTGCCCGGGGGGCGGGCAACAGCGCTCCGCGGACGTCCCTGGCGCATCGCAGCAACGGCTCACCGGCTGCTCATCTGTCTGACCGCGGGCCATATCACCTCTCTCCTCATGTCAGCGCAACTCTTCCTGATGTGGAGTTGACATCGACTGCCCTGATCGTATCATCAGACGCAAGAGTATTGATATGAGACACCGAGAGGACCCGATGAGTGACACGACGAGCGACGCCGACCTGAAGACGCAGATCCGCGAGCACTACGCCGCTCGCGCGGTGGCGGCGAGCCAAGCGCAGCCCTGCGGCTGTGGCTGCAGCTGCGGCCCCGCCGCGACGGTCGAGCCGCAGGACGAGATCGCGCGCGACCTCTATGCGGTCGACGAGACCAGCGAGCTGCCCGCCGAGGCGGTGCTCGCGAGCCTGGGCTGCGGCAACCCCACCGCCATGGCCGACCTGCGGCCCGGCGAGGTGGTCCTCGACCTCGGCAGCGGCGGCGGCATCGACGTGCTCCTCTCGGCACGCAGGGTCGGTCCGACGGGCAAGGCTTACGGCATCGACATGACCGACGAGATGCTCGCGCTCGCACGCGAGAACCAGCGCAAGGCCGGTGTCGAGAACGTCGAGTTCCTCAAGGGTGAGCTCGAGGCCATCCCGCTGCCCGACGCCAGCGTCGACGTGATCATCAGCAACTGCGTCGTCAATCTCTCGACCGACAAGGAGCGGGCGCTAACGGAAGCGTTCCGCGTGCTCAAGCCAGGGGGCCGCTTCGCCATCAGCGACGTCCTCTTCCAGGGCGACATGAGCCGCGTGCCGCGGACCCTGCTCGAGGACGCCGACGCCTGGTCGGCGTGCATCTCTGGCGCGCTCGAGGAGCGGGACTTCATCGCGCGTCTCGGCGCCGCCGGGTTCGCGGACGCCACGGTCGAGGTGACCAACGTCTACGACGGCTCCGACGCGAACAGCATGTGCGGCGCCCCGCCGATGCCCGACGGCGTGCAGCTCGTCAGCGGCTTCGTGCGCGCCGTGAAGCCGGCGCGGTCCAGCTGCTGCTCCGGCTCGAACTGCTGCTGACCTACGGCAAGGCGCGAGGCGCCTTGTCACCGGCGTGAACAGCGCGCCGAGTCCGCGAGCAGTACCGCCGAGGAGTCCAGTCTGAGTGAGAACGACGCCGGCCTGGGTCCTGGAACACCCCGGGCCGGCGTCGTCGCGACGATCACCGTGCAGCTCGGCTCGTCTCGCATCGCAATCAGTCCACGGCCTCCGCCTCGGCGAGGGCAGGGGTGACTGCGCCATCGATCGAGCCGTGCTGGAGCGCCCCGTCGTGGCGCAGGTGGACGGGACCCTCTTCGGAGACGGCATGCTTGGGCACCGCGACCACCGCGATGAGGGTGAGCGCGACCAGGGCGACGCCGCCGACGAGGTAGAGCTCGCGGTAGCTCGTCGCCTCGATCAGGCGCCCTCCGAGCATCGTACCGATCGCGCCGCCGACCATGAAGGCGAAGGCGACCAGCGACATCGCGGCGCCGCGGGCGCGCTCGGCGAACTGGGTCGCCGTGGTGAGCAGGGACGAGTGGGCGAACATGAACCCGAGGCCGAGAAGCAGCACGCCGACCGCGGCGAGCACGAGCTGCGTGGAGCCGAAGGCGACCACGAGGTCGGCGGCGGCGGCCAGACCGAGCCCAACGGCCACCAGCCGGTTGCGGCCGATGCGGTCGGCGAGGCGGGCGGAGGCGCGGCTGGCGGCGATCACGCCGACGCCGAACATCGCCATGAGGAGGCCGACGCCGAGCGTGCCATAGCCGAGGCTGCGCGCGGCGAAGGCGCCGAGGTACGAGAAGGAGCCGAGGATCAGGAGCCCCTCGAAGAAGACGACGAGATAGGTACGCAGACTGGGCCAATGGCCGATGAGGCGCGCGTACGGCCTGACAAACTGGCTGTTCGGGTCGCCGTGCAACTCGCTGGCGAACGAGCGCGCCGTGACGAGCAGCACCACGGTGATCACGGCGGCGACGACAGAGTAGGTGAGGAACACGCCGCGCCAGCTGGTGATGGCGGCGATGGTGCCGCCGATGGTCATCGAGGTGGCCTGACCGAGGAAGGCGATGCCCATGAACCCGGCGATCGCCTGCTGGCGCTGCTTCATCGGTACGAGGTCAGCGATCAGGGCCAGCGAGACCGGCATGGTCGCGGCGGCGAAGAGGCCGGTGAGCGCCCGGTAGGCGGTCAGGCCGCCGAGGCCCACACCGAAGGCGGTGATGCCCGTCGCCACGGTGAAGAACACCAGGCTGATGCCGACCACGCGCAGCTTACCGAAGCGGTCGGCCAGCGGCCCGTACACCAGCTGGAAGAGGCCGAACGGCAGCATGTAGGCGGCGATCAGGATCCCGGTGCGCGCCGGCTCCACGCCCACGGTGCGGGCGATCGAGGGCAGCAGCGGCGAGACGACCCAGTTGTCGGCCATGACGATGAAGCCGGCGAGGCCGAGGACGATGATCAGACGCTTGACGTTCATGGACGACCTTTCTCGACGCTGACGATGACGCGGTGTCACTCTCCAGTAGTCACTATACCCCCAGGGGTACCTTTCAAGCAACATTTGTTTATGAATAGCGTGGGATGTGCCTCGTGGCCCCGTGTGGCGACCACGCAGCCGTCACCGAGGTGTGGACCCGCAGGTGCCGGGGGCGCGTAGACGCAGCAGCCGTTCGTCGACCCATCCGGCGCTCATGACGTCGGCGCCGCGCGTTCGGACTCGTGCCGGTCGCTGAAGGTGGTCAGCGAGTCCACGGCCCACCCGCCCGTGCTCAGAGGACCGCGTTGAAGAGGAAGCCGACCATCATGATGCCGACGCCGACGACTCCGAGGAACGTGAGGATGAGCGGCCACTTGAGGACTTTGCGCAGGATGATCGTCTCGGGCAGCGAGAGGGCGATGACCGACATCATGAAGGCGAGCACGGTGCCGAGCGCGGCGCCCTTCTCGAGCAGGGCCTCCACGATGGGGATGATGCCGGCTGCGTTCGAGTACATGGGGATGCCGAGGAGGACCGCGAGCGGCACGCTCCACCAGGCGTCGGCGCCCATGATGCCGGCCATGAAGTTCTCGGGCACGTAGCCGTGGATGATGGCGCCCACGGCGATTCCGGCCAGCACGTAGGGCCACACCTTGCCGACGATGTCCTTGACCGCCTGCCAGGCGTAGGCGACGCGGCCGGGCCAGTCGAGCTCCTGGGTGTCCTCGGCGTCGCCCATGCGGATCTCACGCACCCAGTCCTCGACGTAGCGGTCCATGCGCAAGCGGCCGATCACCCAGCCGGCGACGATGGCGATGAGGAGACCCGTGACGAGGTAGAGGGCCGCGACCTCCCAGCCGAAGAGCCCGTAGAGCAGCACCAGGGCGATCTCGTTGACCATCGGTGCGGCGATGAGGAACGAGAAGGTGACTCCGAGCGGGATGCCGGCCTCGACGAAGCCGATGAAGAGTGGC
>JBBQFA010000052.1:0-11703 GCA_038321515.1 Thermoleophilia bacterium
GTGTGGCCGGCGGCCTCGAGCTCGGCGTGCAGCTCGCGATAGTTGTAGATCTCGCCGTTGAAGACGAGCCAGACGCTCTCGTCCTCGTTGGCGAGGGGCTGGTGACCGCCGGCGCGGTCGATGATGCTCAGGCGCCGGTGGCCGAGGCTGACGGAGGGCCGCTCGAAGGACCCGGCGTCGTCGGGACCACGGTGCACGAGGGCGGCAGCCATGCGCCCGAGAAGCTGGCGGTCAGGCGAACCGACAAAACCGAAGATTCCACACATGCGGGGGAGTACTCCTGAGGTGGATGGCGGGTCGGCGCGGCTGCGCTTCCGGCTGCCGCGAGGGTCAACTTTACCACAGCGTCCGGTGCGGCCTGCCGCAGGCCGAGCCGGACCGGAGGCACGCAACCGTCGTGAATCTCCCGGCGGCCGCGCGGCGCTAGGCGCGTCTCGAGAGGCGTCAGCGAGACAGCGCGGCCCGGTTGCCCGGGTGAGACATGCAGAAGTCGACCTCGTTGACGAGCGGGAACGCGCCCACCACGGGGAAGCTGCCGAAGGGGAGCTCGCGGCTGGAGCCGCGGAAGTAGTGCTCCGCTTGCAGCGCGGTGGGTGGAGCCGCCCGACAGGTCCCGGCTCCGCCGGCGCCGGCCAGCGCGCTGAACGCCGGGCAGGTCTTGCAGCGCTTCATCCCGTCCTGATCCATGTCGCCTCCTGTACAGGTCGTGTGCAGGCGCGGCAGGCTACGCCCGCGCGCCGGCGCCGGCAACTTGTTTGACACGCGGCATACCGGCTCCTGCCCGGGGCGCCCGGCAACGGCCGATCCACATCCGTCGTTGCCGCCTCGCGCGCGCGCCCGATACAATCAGGGCCTCTCCCCGCAGCCGATGTGGAGGTCACCCATGAGCGCGCGCGACGAAGTGCTTCGCGAGATCCGCCGGCTGGACTACGTGTGGGTCCCGCTGCGCGACGGCGCCCGGCTCGCGGCACGCGTCTGGCTGCCGGCGGACGCCGAGAGCGACCCCGTGCCCGCCATCCTCGAGGCCGTCCCGTATCGGCTCAGCGACGGCATGGTCACGCGCGACGTACTCATCCACCCGTACTGGGCGGCGCACGGCTACGCCTGCGTGCGCCTCGACCTGCGTGGCAGCGGCGAGTCGGACGGCGTGCTCGAGGACGAGTATCACCCGCGGGAACAGGAGGACCTTCTGGAGGTCATCGCCTGGATCGCCGCCCAGCCCTGGTGCAGCGGCGGCGTCGGTATGACCGGCATCTCCTGGGGCGGCTTCAACAGCCTGCAGCTCGCCGCCCGCCGCCCGCCGGCGCTCAAAGCGATCATCACCCTGATGAGCACCGACGACCGCTACGCCGACGACGTGCACTACAAGGGCGGCTGCGTGCTCGCCACCGACTTGCTGCACTGTAGTACCTGCATGCTGCACTGGCAGTGCCAGCCGCCGCACGAGGTCGCGGTCGGCGAACGTTGGCGCGAGCTATGGGAGCAGCGTCTCGCGGCCAACCGGCCGTGGATCCACACGTGGCTCGCCCACCAGCGCCGCGACGACTACTGGAAGCACGGCTCGGTGTGCGAGGACTACGGCGCCATCGAGATCCCGGTCTACGCCGTCGGCGGCTGGACTGACGGCTACACGAACAGCGTTCTGCGGCTGCTGCGGGGACTGCCCGGGCCGCGTAAGGGGCTGATCGGCCCGTGGCCGCACGCGTTTCCCCACTCCGTCACCCCGGGACCGGCGATCGGCTTCCTCCAGGAGGCTCTGCGCTGGTGGGACCACTGGCTCAAGGGCGTCGACACGGGCGTCATGGACGAGCCGATGCTCCGCGCCTGGATGCAGGAGTCGACGCCGCCTGTCCCATGGATGGACGAAGTGCCCGGCCGCTGGGTGGCTGAGGACGAGTGGCCGTCGCCGCGCATCGAGACGCGCCGCTGGCGGATCGACGAGGACGGCGTGCTGCGCGACGCCGCAGGCGCTTCGCGCCCCGACGCAGAAGCAGCCGCCGCGCACGGCGCGGACGGCGGCGGCCGCCTCCTGATCAAGGGCTCTCAGCTGTGCGGCGCCGACGCCGGCGCCTGGTGCGCCGAGAGCCAGCCGAGCGACTTCGCTCCCGACCAGCGCGCCGCGGAGGGCCAGTCGCTCTGCTTCACCTCGGCCCCGCTGGCGGAACGCACCGAGATCCTCGGTCACCCGCGCCTCACGCTGCGTTTCGCGAGCGACCGGCCGCTGGTGCTGGTCGCGGCACGCCTCGACGACGTCGCGCCCGACGGCACCTCGAAGCTGGTCACCCAGCAGGTCTTCAACCTCACGCACCTCGCCAGCCACGAGACTCCCGAACGCCTGGAGCCGGGCGGCGAGCACACGGCGACCGTCGACCTCGACGCGATAGCCCACGCCTTCCCCGCCGGCCACCGCCTCAGGCTCGCGCTGTCGCCCACCTACTGGCCGTGGGCGTGGCCGTCGCCCGAACCGGTCACGCTGACGGTGGTCGGTGGTAGCAGTGATCTGGAGCTGCCGGTGCGGCCACCGCGGCCCGACGATGCGACCCTGACGCCCTTCGAGCCGCCGCTGGTCCCCGAGGGGCTCGGCGCGACCAGCGTGGGAGGCGGGCGCGGCGGGCGCAGCTACACCCGCGACCTGGTCGACGACGGCATCACCTGGACCTTCACCTACTTCGACGGCGGCAACGTCGTGCTCCCGAACGGCTGGGAGACCGAGGAGTGGAACCGCGTGAGCTACGGCGTGCGCGAAGGCGACCCGCTCTCGGCGCGCGTCGTCGTCGAGGCCGAGTCTGTCCTCGTCCGCGGCACGCAGGGCCGTTTTCACATCGTCACGCACGGGGAGATGACCTGCGACGCGGCGACGTTCTTCGTGGAGGACCGCGTCGCGGTCTTCGAGGGCGACGTAGGCGCCGAACGCGAAGTGTTCGCGAAGACGTGGCGCCACGAGGCGCCACGAGACTTCGTCTGAGAAGGGAGCAGGATGTACTTCGGCGCGCACGTCAAATCGTCTGGCGGTGTGTGGCACGCGATCGAGACCGGCGTGGAGCTCGGCTGCGAGGCCGTCCAGTTCTTCGCCGGCAGCCCGCGCACCTGGGCCCCGACTATCTACAAGGAGCCGGACGCGGCGAAGTTCCGCGAGGCCCGCGCCGCGTCACCGATCCGTTTTGTCGTCATCCACACCATCTACCTGATCAACCTCGCCAGCGCAAAAAAGGACTTCTACGAGAAGTCGGTCACGTCGCTGTGCGGCGCCGTGGCCGCCGCGGAGCAGCTCGGCGCCGACGCCATCGTCACGCACATCGGCTCGCACATGGGCGACGGCTTCGACGTGGGCCTCGAGCGCGTGCAGGCGGGGCTGCGGCGCGCCCTCGCCGAGAGCGCGGGCTCGCCGGTGCGCCTTCTGCTCGAGAACACGGCCGGCGCCGGCGGCACCATGGGCGTCGACTTCGAGGAGCTCGGCGCGATCATCGCCGCGACCGGCAAAGACCCGCGCCTCGGCATCTGCCTCGACACCGCGCACCTGTTCGAGTCCGGCGTGGACATCAGCACGGCCGCAGGATTGGTCGAGGCGCTGGCGCGCCTCGACGCCGCTTGCGGCCGTGAGCGCCTCGTCATGCTGCACCTCAACGACTCCAAGACCCCGCTCGGCTCCAACCGCGACCGCCACGAGAACATCGGCGAGGGCGACCTCGGCAGCGACGGGTTCCGCGGTATCGTCACGCAGCCGGCCTTCGCCGAGCTCCCCGGCATCCTCGAGGTCCCCGGCCTTGACGGCCAGGGGCCGGACCGCGAGAACCTCGCTCGGCTGCGCGAGCTCGCCGGCGCAGAGGAGGCCCGAGGATGACCCCGAGGACCGCACAGGTATACTCGGCCTGTGTCGCGCACACGGCGCGGACGACCCGGACTGCGAGGTGACGCGATGGAGTTCGTGCCCGTGACCGCCGTCAACAACGCAGGGCTGGCCAACGTAGTCAGAGGCGTGCTCGAACAGGCCGGCATCGAGGCCGTAGTCCGCGGCACCGGCATGGAGGACGTATATCCGACGCCGTCGGTCAATCCCTTTCATATCCTCGTGAGCGCGGACGATCTGGCGCGCGCGCGCGACGTCCTCGCGCAGTACGAGACAACGCCCGACGACGACGCCGACGAGGAGTAGTTCGGCGGCGTCTGCTATCATCTGCCTCTTGCAGCGTTTTTTCGGCCCTGCGGGGCGTTCCTGACACGGGAGTGACGATGTTCGGACGCATCTTCGGACGCGGCAAGGACGACCAGGATCAGGCCGTCTGCGCCGATTGTGGCCGCACCCTCCTCGCCGGCGAATGGACCCAGACAGTCGTCGGCGACGACGGTCGAGAACTCCTGATCTGCTCGCTGTGCGGACAGGCGGACGCACGCAGTGGTGGTGACGCACTGTCCGCAGGGGCGGTGGCGGCCAACAGCGGCCGGGTGCGCGAGACGCGCAGTGATGCTCCACCCGCCCAGCCGGCGCCCCGCGCCGCCGAGCCACCGGCGCGAGATCAGCGCGCCGAGAGCGACGCCTTCTGGCTGGCGCTCAAGGACAAGGACGCCGATATCGAGCGGCTCCAGGCGCAGCTCGCGCGAGCCGAGGCCGAACGGCAGGAGCTCGCCGGCCGTTTCGCGCGCCTCGACGCCGAAGCACCCCGGCCCGTCACGGAGACCGCCGAGCCGCCCAGCGCACTCACCGGGGACTCGTCGGAGCCCGGCGAGCGCACGTGGGGCGAGACGCCCGCCGAGTTCGCCGCCGAGATGGCGGCGCTGCGGGAGGCCGAGGCAGCGCCCACGCCGGAGCCAGCCGCCGCTGCCGTGGCGACGCCGCCGGCGTTTGAGCCCGACCTGGCCGAGCAGCCGCCAGTGGCCGCCGCGTCGCCACCGGCCGAGGAGCCGGCGAACACGCCGGCGGCGGCCGAGGAGCCCGCAGAAACGCCGGCGCCAGCCGAGCAGCCGACCGACGCTGAGGCGCCACCGGCGACCGTGTTCGACGACACCCAGCCGATCCCCGCGATCGACGGCGACATGCTCGCCGACGCCGACGCCAGAGCCGACGACGCCAGCACCGGCGAGATCGCCGCCTCTGAGGCCGCTGCCGCGATGGCCGTCGAAGGCCTCGATGGCGCGCCCGCGGCGCCCGCGTCCGACGCACCGCCGGCCGTCGTGTCAGCCGCCGATGCCGAAGCCGCGGCCACCTCGCTCACGCTGCTGCAGCGCGGTGTCGACCTGCTCAACGTCAGCCGCGTCCCACGCAAGATAGCCGAGACCAACGAGCAGCTCGGCCTCCCGCACGTGCATGTGGGCTGCGACGGCCAGACCGTCGCCGTCACGTTCTTGTGGACGATGGGCTGGTATCGGTTCCACGTAGACTTCGACAGCGGCGACGTCATGATGGACGACCGCGGCTACGAGGAGCGCACCGATCTGCGCCCCAACGCCGGCGTACGCGCCGACGGCACCGTGCAGCTCGCGCCGGCGCAGATCAGCCGGGCGGCGGCACAGCGCGCTCAAGCCGGCCCCGAGGCTTCCGACGAGGTAGTCGCGTCCGCTCCGCCGGAGGTGCCAGCCGCGGGACAGAGCCCCGCGGCGTCCGCCCCGCCCACGACCCCGGAATCCCCGAGCGTGGCCGCGCAGAAGCCGCCGGAGATCCTGAGCAAGTCGCTGCTGGGGCAGCGCAGCGACGACGAGTCGGCATCGTGGGAGCAGACCAAGGCCCGCGACTTCGACTGGGATCACTGAGACCAGACGATCGCGTCGCGCCCGAGTGACCGCCAGAGACGAGAAAGGCCGGGGGGCGCCTGACGGCGCCCCCCGGCCTTATTGCTTTCGCCGTCCGCCTCGGCGGACGGCGTCATCGCTTCGTCAGAAGCTCGCTCCCGAGCCGCTCATCATGCCGCCGAACATCTGGTTCATCAGCTTGTCGAACGACTGCGCCTTGGCGGGCGGTGTCACGGTCACCGGCTGATCGAAGTCGGCCATCGTGACGGTCCCCTTCATGGACATACCCTCGACGCCTCCCATGTCCTTCTGGCCCGTCGTGTCGAGCGCAGCGCCGAACTGGGCCTTGTACATGAGCATGTCGTCGACGCCGATCCAGTAGTCGACCGTCGCATCCTTGAGGCTCTTGCCGAGCTCCTCGGCCTGCTTCTGGTTCTGCTGGAGGCCTTCTCCGAGCTGTCCCAGCTCGCTGCTCGACCCGCCGAGCTTCTCCTGCAGCGCGGGATCCTGCGCCGCCTTCATGAGCGCGTCGGCGAGCTTCTGCGGGTCGGCGACAGCCTTGACGTGATAGACCTGCGTCCCGCTCAGAGCCTCGGTGCCGACCAGCTCATAGGTGGTGCCCCACTGGGCGGGGTCGAGACCGAAGCTCTTGAGCTGCTCCGTCGGCGCCGCGCCGGTCTGCGCCTGCTGGTCGAGCGTCTTGGCGTTCTTGCTGTCGAGCGCGTACCACGCACCCTGGTACTCGATCCACGACTTGGTGCCCTGGCTCATCATGCCGAACTCGAGGTTCTGGCCGGCGAGACCGACGCTCATCTTCATGTCGACCGCGGTGGGGTCGTTGGCGCTCTTGCCTTCGGCGTGAAGCGTGATGCCCTGGGAAAGCATGGATTTGGCCGTGGGGTCGGTCATCTTGCTCGGGTCGCCCTGGACCTCGAGCCCGAAGTCGGCGGTGAACGACGCGCTCTTGACCGCCGCCATCTTGGTCTCGCTGTCTTTGACGATCTGGTCGGCGGACAGGTCGGTGGCGGCCGCTGCCGCTGCCGAGCTGCTGTCAGACGACGAGCTTCCGCCGCATCCGGCGGCCACGACGAGGGCCAGTGCGAGTACCACGATCAGCACCGACCACGGCTTCAGGAACTTGGGACGCATAGCATCTCCCTCCATCTCGGCTTCAACTGGCTCCTCCACTACGGATGATGCCCGAAAACGTCAGTCGGCGGGCCGTTTGGGCGAGATGACCACCGCGCGGTACGGGTCGTTGCCCTCGGAGACCGTCTCCACGCGCGGGTGATCCTTGAGGTGCAGGTGGATCACCTTGCGCTCGGCGGCACTCATGGGCTTGAGCACGATGCTGACCGACTCTCCAGCGACCTTGTGCGCGGTGCGGTCGGCGAGCGCCGTGAGCGCCGCGGCGCGGCGCTCACGATAGCCCTCGGCGTCGACCACCACCTGGCGGCGGTCGCGGCGGTCGCCGTTGACGACGATGGTGGCGATGTACTGCAGCGCGTCGATCGTGGCGCCGTGGCGCCCGATGAGCAGGCCGAGATCGTCGCCGCTGATCTCCGCTCTGACCACCTCAGGCGTGTCGCCGGCGCCGACGTGGGCCTCGATGCCCATGAGCTCGACGACCGTCTGTACGAAGTCGCGGAGCGTCTCCGCGTCTTCGGGCAGGTCGTCGTCGGCCCGCTCTCCCGACGGGCGCACGCGAGCCTCGACCTGGGCCTCGGCCTTGCCGCGCCCGAAGAAGCCGCCCTTGCTGCCCTCTTCCATGACGATGAACTCGACGTCGGCCTGGTTCACATACGGCACGACCTTACGGAGCTGGTCGAGCGCCTTGCGCTTGGCCTCCTCGATGGTGGCCGCGCCGGCGATCGTCGCGAACTCGGTCTCTTCTTCGTCGTCGTCGACGGGCTGGAGGTCGTCCGGCTCTTCCATCGCTCTGCTGCTCCCTGGTCGGGGGTGACGAAGGCCCGGTGACGCGGCTGGGTCAGCCGTCCGCCGGGCCGTCGGCGCTCGTGCTCTTCGTCCCGGCGGTGCCCGGCGCGGCCTGGCCTTTGCCCGGCGTGCCCCGCGAGGCGCCCGGCGTCTTGCCCGGCGAAGCCTTGCCTTTGCCGGCCGTCGCTCCCGGCGCGGCCTTGGCCTTACCGGGAGACGCGCCCGCCTTGCCCTGCCCGGCGGCGGGCGCCGTGCCCGGCTTGCGCTTGCCCTTGCCGGGTGGTGGCTTGCGGCCGCCGGTCGCGGACTTTTTGGCGCCGGCTCCGCCGGCGCCCTGCCCGGCCGCGCTCGAACCCGAGCCGCCCTTCTTCTTGGCGACGGTCTCTTCGCGCTGCTTCATCGCCTCACCCTGCGAGGCCATGATGGCCTCCATGAAGCGGCTGCGCTTCTTGGGCTTCGTCTTGGCGCGCGCGGCCAGCTCCTCCGGCTTGGGCATCGTGCGGCGGATGATCAGCTGCTGGCCGATCGTCCAGATGTTGGTGGTGACCCAGTACACGAACAGGCCGGCCGGGAAACGGAAGAGGACGAAGACGAACATGATCGGCATGGCGCGCATGATCATCTTCTGCGTCTTGTCGCTCTGCGTCGCCAGCATGAGCTCGGTGGAGATCATCTGCGAGACGACGTAGAGGACGAGCAGGATGTAGTACGGGTCCGGGAAGCCGAGGTGGGGGATCCACAAGAAGGCGGCGTCGTTGAGGGCCTGTACGGAGGGCTGATACATGGGGGCGCTGAGCGGGCCCAGACCTTTGATCGCCGCGTAGAGGCAGATGAAGACCGGGAGCTGGAGCAGCAGCGGCAGGCAGGAGGCGAACGGGTTGACCCGGTGCTCCTGGTACAGCTGCATCGTCTCCTGCTGCAGCTTGCCGCGATCGCTCTTGTACTTCTTCTGCAATTCCTTGATCTGCGGCTGGATGAGCTGCATCTGCTGCGCCGACTTGAACTGCTTCCAGGTGAGGGGGAAGAGGATGAGGCGCACGATGATCGTGAGGCCGATGATCGCGAGACCCCAGGACCAGCTCGGACCCAGCCCCAGCGAAGCGAAGAAGTCGTTGATGGAGACGAGGACCCAGTGAAGCAGCAGGATCAGCTGACTCAGTATGGGGAGGTTATACATGCGCGCTCACGTCGGTCGTGGAGTGGTCGTGCTCGAAGGAGCCGTGTCGCTGCGGCACGGGGTCGTAGCCCCCGTAGCTGAACGGGTTGCAGCGCAGCAGCCGCCAGCTCGCCAGGCCGAGACCGCGCACGACGCCGTGCTCACGCAGAGCTCCGATGGCGTAGTTGGAGCACGAGGGGTAGTACTTACAGCGCCGGCCGAGCAGCGGTGAGATCGTGTACTGGTACGCTCTGATGAACGCGATGAAGACAAGGTTCATCCCTGCTCCGTGGCGGTGATAAGACCAGCGCGGCCGACGAGCTCGCGCACGGCCGCGCTCACGAGACCCTTTTCGCCCTCACCCTCACGAGTGACGAGCTCGACCAGCTGCGGGCGCGCGATCACGACCAGATCGTACTCCTCGGCAAGCTGCCCCGCGCAGCCTTGAAAGGCCTCGCGCAACAGCCGTTTTACGCGATTGCGGACGACTGCGCCACCAAGCTTCTTCGACACCGACAGCCCCAGTCTCGGCCCGTTGTCGCCCGACCCGGCCGGGCGCCTGAACCAGTAGAGCACCAGGAACCGGGAGGCGGTGGAACTCCCCTGCCGATAGATACGCTGGAAGTCGGAGGATCGTGAGAGACGAGAGCGCTTGGCGGCCATGGGGCCGGCGGCTACGCGCTGAGGCGCTTGCGCCCCTTCTGCCGACGCCTTTTGATGACCGCCTGACCCGCGCGCGTGCTCATCCGCTTGCGAAAGCCGTGAGTCTTGCTGCGCTTGCGGGTGTTCGGTTGATAGGTCCTCTTCACAGCTTCCTCGCTCTATTGCCGATACTCGGAACGTGCAGTATAGCGGCGCGGCGAAGGCCCGGTCAATTTGGCCCGGAGGGCCCGGACCGGGCCCATGCCGCCCTCACGGATCCCGGGCCGGTGCCGATATCGGCTAGTGCAAGCCAAGCCAAGCCAAGCCAGAGCGACGACATGCTACTCGAGGGATCGATCCATAGGTTCAACCTGGCCGGCGTCCTGCAGTTCCTGGCGCAGAACGCCGCCACCGGCGTGCTCGAGGTCCGTGACTTCGAGGAGTACGGGTTCATCTACCTGGTCGACGGTCACGTCGAAGCCATCTCCCTGCCCATCTCCGACGAGAAGCTCGGCACCCGGCTCGTCAAGGCTGGGTGTCTCACCGACCAGCAGCTGGCCGAGGCGCTGATGGAGGACTCCGGGCTTTCGCACGAGCAGAAGAAGTTCAAGCCGCTGGGCCAGCGACTTATCGAGAAGGGCTACACGACCCAGGACTCGATCCGCGCGATCATGGGCAGGCAGACGCTCGACCAGGTCTTCGAGCTCGCGCACTGGCAAAACGGCGTGTTCGTCTACGACGAGCCCGAGCAGATGCCCCGTTTTCAAGTGACGATAGAGGGAGACGTCCAGGCGCTTCTGCTGGACGCCTATCGGCGGATCGACGAGGGTGAGCAAGCACGCAAGACCGCGCAGGTCGTGGACAACGAGGTCTGCTACGCCTGCCCGGTCGACGACGAGTGCAGCGCCGAGATCCGCGCGAAGTACCTCAAGCAGGATGTCTGTCTGTGGCGTGAGATGGGGGCGGTCCTCGACGAAGGGTACGACCGCCTGCGCGACTCGCGCCAACTCTACCGCTCCAGGGAGGCGGACGTGGGGTCGCTGCTCGACGCCTCCCTGGACTCGGACTAGTCCTGCCTCATAGCGGGTACTGACAGCGCGTGGCGAGTCAAAGCATCGACAGCGGGTTCCGGCACATCCTCGACGCCATCACCGACGGCGTGTACGTGACGTCCGCCGACCGCGAGATCGTCTACTGGAGCGCCGGTGCCGAGCGCATCACCGGGTATCGGGCCGAAGATGTCGTCGGCCGCCACTGCCACGACAACATCCTCGTGCACGCAGACCTACACGGCCGGCAGCTTCGCTTCGACGGCTGCCCGCTTCAGGACTGTATCGAGACGGGTCACGAACGCGCCGTGAACGAAGTGTTTCTGAAGCGCAGGGACGGCGAGAGGCTCGCGGTGTACGTCAAGACGACGGTCTTCGAGGTCGAGGGCGAGCGCTTCGGGGTCGAGATCTTCGGCGAGCTCGAGACCGTCGCCGGCAAACAGCTCACCGCCCAGGTGCAGGAACTCTCGGACTCCGCCGTCTCCGACCCGCTCACCGGACTCTTCAACCGGCGCTATCTGGACGCTGCCCTCGCCCAGCAGTTCGCCATGTTCCGCCGCCTGGGCCGCAAGTACGCCGTCATCCAGCTGGACATCGACGAGTTCAAGGCGATCAACGATACCCTCGGCCACGCGGTCGGCGACGAGGTGATCCGCTTCGTCGCCGCCATCCTCTCGGACAACGTGCGCAAGATGGACGTCGCCGCCCGCTACGGAGGCGACGAGTTCGTCGTGATCTGCAGCCTGTCGACGCCGGACGCCCTGGCCGCCTACGGGCGTCGCCTGGTGCGCCTGATCCGCGACTCGCGGTTCGCGCCCGCCGAGGAGTCGGGCCTGCGGGTCACCGTCTCCGCGGGCGGCACGCTGGTAGCCCTTGAGGACGAGGACGAACGCAGCGCGCTCGCACGCGCCGACGGGGCGATGTACGCGGCCAAGCACAGCGGCCGCGACGGATTTGCCGTCGAGAACGGCGAGGGCGGCGCATGACCGGGCCGGGCGGCGGCGAGCTGCGCCGCAACCCGGTCAACGGCAAGCTGGCGATCGTGGCTCCCGCACGAGCGGCCCGGCCGTCCGGCCGGCGCGAGCCGGCCGGCGAAGCCGCCCCCGGCGACTGTCCCTTCTGCCCCGGCAACGAGGCGCTCACGCCGCCGGAGGTGGACGCGCTGCGCCCAGCCGGGAGCAGCGCCGACACCCCCGG
>JBBQFA010000053.1:0-11552 GCA_038321515.1 Thermoleophilia bacterium
GCGGGTTAATGGCCTTTGTTTGCTTCCGGCGTCGCCTGCGTTGTATCCTGTGGGGCGGGTGTGGGGGCGGCGGGGGAGCTAAAGCGCCGCTCCCCGGCCGCCTTCACCTCACTCGAACGTCCAGTGGGCGGAGAGGAGGAGGCCGGGGATCGTCTCCATCGTGTCGCAGAGCGCCGCCGGCATCTGGACCGCCATCGGCAGCAGGACACGTTCGCCCGCGCGCGGGATCAGCGGCAGGTCGACGTCCTTCTGCACCACGAGGCGAAGATCGTCCTGGTTGCCGAAGTAGAAGTCGTGGAAGGCCTGCGTGGCGGCCGGGGACACATCGGGGACGTAGTCGACCATCGTCGCCGCCGTCGGATCGACCGGGACCCAGCCATAGTCGGGCAGGTAGAACTCGGCCCAGAAGTGGCCGGCCGGCGTGCCCATGAACGTCTGGAAGCCGCCCGTGGTACGCGCCGGGATGCCGACAGAGCGGCAGAGCGCCGCAAAGTACATGCTCTGCGCGCCGCAGTCGCCGTACCGGTGCTCGTGGACGTACACCGACTCCGCCTCGCCGCGCGGGTACAGGGCCATGTGCGGCATGTGGCTGTACTTGACCGTGTCGACGATGAAGCGGTACAGACGTCGCGCCGCCAGATACGGGTTCTTCTCGCCGCCGACGACACGCTGCGCGGTGCGGCGGATCGACGGCGTGATCTTCGTGTTGGCGCGCGAGGCCGTGTAGTGGCGGTAGAGGGCGCTGCTCGTGTCGTAGCGCCCGACCCGGGAGGGGTCGACCTTGAAGTACTGCGCGGCATGGCTGTACCGGACGCGGAAGCTCACGTCCAGGTCGCCGGTGAGCTCCGCCAGCGGGACCCTCATGAGGAGCAGACCGATGTCCTGTGCGGTGCTCGGCGGGTAGCGCAGGTACGTGGTCGGTGTGATGTCGGTGATGCCGACGTTCGTCTGAGGGCCAACCTCGATCGGCAGCGGGAACCAGACGCGCAGGTCACCGCCGGCCGGGAGCTGGTCGCGTGGTACGGCCAGCGTCTGCGTGAAGTCGTAGGCTTTCGGCTCCCCGTACTGCTCCCAGGCAGGGGCCGCGGCCGCCACCGCCAGGTACGGCACGAGCACCTCGTGGATCGTCGTGTAGGCGGCGACCATGGCGGGCTGCGTCTGGAAGAGCTCGACGTCGCGATACGCGAGGTTCGTCGGGACGTCGTAGAAGTAGTGCTTGACGCCGTCCCAGCGCATCGCCTCGGTGCTCGGGAGACCGAGCCAGGCGGCGCGCTGCTTGGCCGGCACGTCGGGGTAGGTGGCCGCCAGCGTGGCGAGCATCGTCGCCCGCGTGTCCGAGTACGTGTTGACGATGAGGAAGATGTCCTGCGTCGCGGTCAGGCAGGAGCGGGCCGGCGCGGCGGCGCCCGCTGCGAGATACAGGTCGCGGGCGCGGTCGTAGAGCGCAGTCGCCCGCGTGAAGAGGCGCGCGCGCCGCGCTTCGCGAGCCTGCGCGCGCAGTGCGTCGGCGCGGGCGATCGTGCCGGTCGCCCGCGTGACCGGCGCGGCCGCCAGATCGGGCGCCGACCCGAGGCCGAGAGCTCCGGCCGGGGCGCTCGCCGGCGCCAGCAGCGCGAGCGCGGCCAGTAGCGTGATGACCGCCGCCAGCGCGGTCTGGCGCGCCGGTCGTCGCAGGCACGCCGTTCTCACGGCTTCGTGAGTTTGTCGCTTCATGGTCGTGCCTCTCTGTTCGCTGGCGATACTCCCTCCTGGTTGTCGGCCGGCCGGCGCGCGGTCTTGAGTCGCGAAGGGCAGGCTGCTCTTCGCCAGTGATCGACCGTCGCCGGTGAGCGATCGCTTTGGGCCTTGACTACCGCGTTCGGGCTTGACCGCAGTGGTCCGTCTCGTCTAGCATCCGCGACGCTTGGAGATGCCCGCGAGGGCTAAGAGGGAAGCCGGTGCAAAGCCGGCGCGGACCCGCCGCTGTGACCGGGGACGAAGGCCGCCAGAAGCCACTGTCAGCGTGCTGACGGGAAGGCGCGGCCGGAGGACGATCCGGAAGCCAGAAGACCTGTCTCCAGTGTGTGTCGACGCGTCCTGCGTGGTATCCGGGACAGCGTTGACGCGCGCTGTGGCCTCGAAAACGGGGGGCCCGGGCCCGACGAAGGTGTCGGCCCGGGCTTTGCTCTTTTCGCGACCGGGAGGCGGCGTGATGTGGGCAGTGGCGTCATCGACGAGTGTGCTGCGTCAGCGCGCGGCGTCATCGCGGCCGTCGCTGCCGAGCGCGCGCCGCGGGCTGGTCCGCATCGCCATCGCGCTCGCGGCGGTCGTCACCCTCACGCTCGTCGTCGAGCTCGTCGTGCGAGCGTCGCACGTCGCCCCTTTCGTCTTTCCGCCGCCATCGGCGGTACTCGCCGAGCTCGCTGCGGAACCCATGCTCTTCGTTCGCGGCGCTCTGGTGACGGTGTACGAGGCCGCTGCGGGGCTGCTGCTGGGAGCGGCGGTAGCGCTGGCGTTCGCCGCCGCGGCGCTTCACTCGCGGCGCCTCGACGCGGCCCTCACGCCCCTCGTCGTCGCGTCGCAGATGGTGCCGGTGATCGCCCTCGCGCCGCTCCTCGTTCTGTGGCTCGGCTACGGCGCGCTGCCGCGCGTCGTGATCTGCGCGCTCATCGCCTTCTTCCCCATGGCAGTGACCGCTCGTGAGGGGTTCAGAGCGACGGACGCCCAGCTCCTCCTGATGCTGCGCTCGGTCGGCGCCCGCCGCGGCGACATCTTCTGGCGCGTGCGCGTGCCCGCGGCACTCCCCTTCCTCTCCGCCGGGCTGCGGACCGGTATCACCCTCAGCCTCGTGGGCGCAGTCGTGGCGGAGTGGACCGGGACTGACGGCGGCCTCGGCTACCTCGTGCTCAGTGCCAACGCGCGGCTCGCGACTGCCCAAGCCTTCGCCGCCGTGCTCTCTATCACAGCTCTCGGACTCGCCGCCTACGGCGCGGCCGTCCGGCTCGAACGCCGGCTCTGCTGGTGGAACCTCGATCCCTCCGCCCACTCGAAAGGACTGCAATGAGACCTACATACGTCCCCAGTGCGCCCAGACACCCGAGCCGCGGCCGGCTTCTTGCCCGGCTACTTCCCGCGGCGCTGCTGCTCGCGCTCCTGCCGGCAGTGGTCTCCGGCTGTGGCGGCTCGCAGACGCAGGCAGAGCCGAGCGCCGTGGCCTCCGGCGCGCCTGCGACCTCGAGCGCACCACCCGAGGTCACCGAGGTCACCCTGATCATGGACTGGGTGCCCTGGGTCCTCGACATTCCCGTCGACGTGGCTCAGGAGAAGGGCTACTACGCCTCGCACGGCCTGACCGTGAAGCAGACGCTGCCGGCCGGGCCGACCGACGTGGTCAAGTTCGTCGCGACCGGCAAAGCCCAGTTCGGCCTGTACTACGCGCCCGACACGCTCATGGGCGTCGGGGAGGGCGCACCGCTCGTCTCCGTGGGCAGCCTCATGAGCCACGCGCCGGTCGGCATGGCGATGGCGCCCGGCAAGCACGCCCGCACGCCTGCCGACCTCGCCGGCACGACGGCCGGCGTGGTGCTGATCCCCTCGACGCGAGCCTCCTTCGCGACGATGCTCGCGGCCGGCGGCGTCGACCCCGGCGACGTGAAGGTCGCCGACCCCGGCTTTGACCTCGTCGCCCCGCTGCTCGCCGGCAAGTACGACTCGGTGGCCGTGACCGAGTTCGGGGAGCTTGTGCAAGCAGATGCCGCAGGGGCGACTCTCGATTACCTCGACTTTCGCGACTGGGGCACTCCCGACTACGCCTTTCTCAACCTGCTCACGCAGCGGGGCTTTGCCGAGGAGAATCCCGCCACCGTGCGCGCTGTCGTTGCCGCGACGATGGCCGGTCTTGCCTACGCCGTCGCCCATCCCGAAGAGGCCGTGGACATCTACGTCAAGCGCCACCCCGAGCTCAAGAAGGCGCTGCTCCTGGCACAGTGGAAGGCAGCGCTTCCGTCCATGGCCGCGGCGGCGGAGCACCCCGCGGGGTGGCAGGACGTGCAGGCCTGGCGCGCACTCGGCGACTGGATGGTGCACAGCGGTCAGCTCAAGGAGCCGGTGGACGTTACCGCCGCGGTGAGCAACGACTACCTTGGCGAGCGGTGAGCGCGGCCGTCCCACTGAGCGTTCGCGGCCTGACGGCCGGCTACGACGACGGCAGTGCCGTTGCTCGCGGCGGCGTGCTGCCGGTGCCCGTGCTCGCCGATGTCGAGTTTGAACTCGAGCCCGGCGAGTGCCTGGCCGTCGTTGGTCGCAGCGGCTGCGGCAAGAGCACCCTGCTCCACGTGCTGGCCGGCCTTCTGCCACCGACTGGAGGGGCTGTGGTCGTCGCCGGCCAGACCGTCGCGGCGGCGGACTGGGCGGCATCCGGCTCCCCCGGATGCCGCTCCGGGCACGCCGCCTACATGTTCCAGCAGGATCTGCTGCTGCCGTGGAAGCGTGTGCTCGAGAACACGGTGTTTGCCGCGCGCGTGGCTCCGGAGCCAGACGCCGACGACCTCGAGGATCGGGCCACGAGGATGCTGCGTGAGTTCGGTCTGGGCGCCTCGCTGGGCGCCCTTCCTCGCGAACTCTCCGGTGGAATGCGCCAGCGCGTGGCCCTGGCGCGCACGCTCATGCTGAGTCGCGGCCTCGTGCTGCTCGACGAACCCTTCGGCAGCCTCGACGCCATGACCCGTGCCGAGATGCGCCGCTGGCTACTCGATGTGATGGCGGCGCACCCGGCGACCTGGGTACTGGTGACCCACGACGTCGACGAGGCCGTACTGCTTGGTGACCGCGTGGCAGTGATGTGTGGCCGTCCGGCGCGCCTGGAGGGATGGACGGACGTGCCGCTGAGTCGTGAGGAGCGCCGCGGGATCGCGGCAGCCGACGCCGGTGACAGTCCCGGCGCGTCGAGTCGTGGCATGACGACGAACAGCGGGCTCCTTGAGGCGTCGGGCGAGGCTGCGAGGATGGCCGCCTTGAGCGCCGACGTTCGTGGGTTGCTTCGATCCGAAAGCGCGATCCAATGATTCGCCGCCTCGTCATGGCCGGCGGAACCGACTTGAAAGGCGAACTATGCAGGCGGTCCTGATCCGCGAGGTCGGCGGGTACGAACTCACCGATCTGCCGGTGCCCGAGCCCGGCCCGGGCGAAGCCCTCATCCGCGTGAGCGTGACCGGCCTCTGCCGCACCGACCTCAAGATCATCCGGCACGGCCACCGCGACCTGACGCTGCCGCGGGTGCCCGGCGAAGAGGTCGTCGGGGAGGTCGTGGCGCTAGGGCCGGAAGGGCCGGCGGGCGCGACCGCCGGCGGGGCCGGCCGGCTCGAGGCGCCGGCGGGCGCAGCCGCACCGGCTCACCGCGTCGCCGTCGGCGACCGCGTCTACGTGTACCCGGGCGTCTGGTGCGGCGACTGCCCGAGCTGCCGCCGTGGTGCCGAGAACCTCTGCCGGCAGATGCGCATCATGGGGTTTCACCGCGACGGGGGCTTCGCCGAGTACGTCGCGGCGCCGCTGCAGAGCCTGATCCCTGTTCCGGACGGCCTCAGCGACGAAGAGGCCGTGTTCGCCGAGCCCTTGAGCTGCTGCCTCAACGCTCTCGAGCTCGGCGGTGTCGGCGGGGGCGACGTGCTCGGCGTGTGGGGCGCCGGCCCGGCCGGCACGCTCCTGAGCCGGGCCGGCGCCCTGCGCGGCGCCGAGGTCGTCGTCATGGATCCGGACGAGCGCCGCCGCCGCCGGCTGGCCGAGTCTCCTGGCGCGCTGCCGGCCGTGAGCGTCCACGAAGCGCCCCCCGGCCTCGTCGACGTGGCCATCGTGGCCGTTGGCGCGCCGGGGGCCTACGCGGCGGCATTTGAGGCGCTCGCGCCGCGCGGCCGCCTCGTCGTCTTCTCGGGCCTGCTGCCCGACGCGGACCGCGGCCTGCACGTCGGCCTCAACCGCATCCACTACTACGAGCACACCGTCATCGGCGCCTACGGCTGCTGCTTTCGCCACGGCCAGGACGCGCTCGAGCTGCTGCGCAGCGAGTGCCTCCGCGTCGACGACCTCATCAGCCACCGCCTGCCGCTCGCCGATCTTGACCGCGGTCTCGACATCGTCGCGCAGCGGACCGGCATGAAGGTCCATCTCTACCCGACCACCTCGTCCTCGTGACCCGTTGATACCGACTGTGAGAGGAACCAGATGACTCCCGACGACACCGCCCTGCGCGCCTTTGGCGCCGACGTCCAGCGCCTGATCGGGGGAGAGGACCTTACGCGCGAGCGGACCTACGAGCTCTTCCGCGAAGTCCTGCTCGGCGAGCAGCCCGACCTGCAACAGGGCGCTCTGCTCGCCGCCCTTGTCGCCAAGGGCGAGACGCCGGAGGAGATCGCGGGCGCCTGGCAGGCGATCGTCGATTTCGACACCGTGCCGGCGGCGATCGCCTCGGTAGAGGCGGCCGGCGCTGCCGCGGCCGCCGGCCGCGGGCCGCTGGTCGAGAACTCGGGGACCGGCATGGACGCGCTCAAGACCTTTAACGTGAGCTCTGCCGCGGCGATCATCGCCGCCGCCGGCGGGGCGCGCATCGCCCGTCATGGCGCCCGGGCGCTGACGTCCAGGTGCGGCGCCGTCGACATCCTCGAGGCCGTGGGTGTCGACGTCGAATGCGAGTCCGCCGCCGTCGAGCGCAGTATCGGCGTCGCCGGCATCGGCATCTTCAACGGCATGAGCCCGGCCGTGCACCCCGGCGGCCTCGGCCGCATCCTCAGCCAGATCCGCTTCGGCTCCACGCTCAACATCGCCGCGTCGCTCGCCAACCCGGTACGCCCCACGCACGGCGTGCGCGGTGTGTACTCCGACAGCCTCGTGGGGCCGGTCGGCGACGTGATGATGCAGATCGGCTACGAGCACGCCCTGGTCGTGCATGGGTACGACGACCGTCGCGAGGCCGGCATGGACGAGCTCTCGGTGCTCGGCACCAGCCTCATCAGTGAGCTGTACGCCGACGGGCGCCGCGACGCCTACACGATCGAGCCAGAGGACTTCGGCATGCGGCGCGCGGCGCACGCGGAGATCGCGCCGCTAGGTGACCTGCGCTCCGAGGCCGTGCGCTTCCTGCGGGTGCTCGGCGGCCGGGGCAACGAGGCCTGCGGCGACGCCGCCTGCCTCAACGCGGCCGCCGTGCTCTACGTCGCCGGTGCCGCCGCCGACCTGAGCGACGGGCTCGCGCAGGCGCGCGAGGCGGTCGCCACGGGGGCGGCGCTCGAGAAGCTCGAGGAGTGGGTCGCGGCGCAGGCCGGCGGACTCGAGCAGCGCGCCGCGGGCGAAGCCCGCCTCTCGGCGCTGTGCGTCGAGGCCGGCCTGATCGTCTGACGCGGCGTGTCGTGGCGGGGCTGGCGGCTGCGCCTGCCCCCCACGGCCGCTCCTGTCGCCCGACGCCCGCGTCGTCGCGATTGACGCCCCGGGCGTCGTGGCTGTAGCCTTGCCGGGCATCTCTCAGCTGCTGGGAAGCCGGTGCAAGGCCGGCGCTGCCCCGCAACTGTAGGCGCTGACGAAAGCCGCACACAGGCCACTGCCCGTTGGGTGGGAAGGCGCGGCCGGTAGGACGAAGCGCGAGCCAGGACACCGCGGCTGAGAGGTCACTGCGACAACGCCTCGAGGGAGGGCAGCGGTGGACACACCTCACGACCGGTCCGTTCGTGACCGACTGATTCTCGTCACCGGCGGCGCGCGCAGCGGCAAGAGCACGTACGCGGAGCGGCTCGCGGCGCAGCTGGCCGGGCCGCGCGGTGGCCGGGTGACGTATCTTGCCACCTCCGAGACTCACGACCCGGAGATGGAGCAGCGAGTGGCGGCTCACCAGCAAGCGCGTCCCGCCGGCTGGACGACCGTCGAATGCCCCATCGAAGTACCGGCGGCCGTGCGTGCGGCCGCCGCCGGCGCGAGTGCTGAAGGCGCCGGGCCGGCCGGCTCTGCCAGCCCCTCCGGCGCCCCGCCCGTCGTGCTCCTGGACTGCGTGACGCTCTGGGTGACCAACCTGCTGTTCAGCGGCGGCGCCTTCGGCGGCAGCGAGCCGCCGGCTGAAGGCTACAACTACGACAAGGAGCTGCTGCCGGCGGCCGAAGAGCACGCCGCCGCCGCGCGCGTCACCACCGCCGTCGACGACCTGCTCGCCGCCGTCGCCGAGACCGGCGCCGCCCTTGTCGCAGTCACCAACGAGGTCGGGCTCGGTGTCGTGCCCGAGTACCCGCTCGCCCGCCTCTACCGCGACCAGCTCGGCTGGGCGAACCAGCGCCTCGCCCGCGACGCGGACCGCGTCTATCTGCTCGTCTCCGGCTACGCCCTGGACGTCAAGGCGCTCGCCGCGAATCCATCGTCACCCTCGAAGGAGCTCACGTGACCACCGACCTGCTCACCCGCACCATCGCCGCTATCGGCCCGCTTGACGCCGACGCCATGCGCGCCGCTGAGGAGCGCCAGATGCAGCTCACCAAGCCGCCAAAGGCGCTGGGGCGCCTCGAGACCCTGTCCATCCAGCTGGCTGGAATCCAGAGTCAGCCGCTCCCCATCGTGCACCACAAGGTCGTCGCCGTGATGGCCGCCGACCACGGCGTCACGGCCGAGGGCGTCAGCGCGTTTCCCGCCGAGGTCACGCCCGGCATGGTGTTCAACTTCGCCGCCGGCGGCGCCGGCATCAACGTGATCGGCCGCCACATCGGCGCCCGCGTGATCGTCACGGACGTGGGCGTCAACGCCGATCTCAGCGCGGCTCAGGGCGTGCGTCAGAAGAAGGTCCGCATGGGTACCGCCAACATGGCGCAGGGCCCCGCGATGACGCGCGACGAGTGCGTGCGCGCGATCGAGATCGGCATCGAGCTGGTCGAGGAGGAGCTGGAGAAGGGCCTCGACATCATCGCCACGGGTGAGATGGGCATCGGCAACACCACCGCCGCGTCCGCCGTGATCGCGGCGCTCACCGGTGAGCCGGCGGCCAAGGTCACCGGCCGCGGCACCGGCATCGCCAAGGAGGCGCTGCCGGCCAAGGTCGCCGTGATCGAGAAGGCGCTCGCGGTCAACCTGCCGGACGCCGCCGACCCGATCGACGTGCTCGCCAAGGTCGGCGGCCTCGAGATCGCCGCCATGACCGGCGTGTTTCTCGGCGGCGCGGCGCACCGCGTCCCCGTCGTGATGGACGGCTTCATCAGCGCCGCCGCAGCGCTCGCCGCCGTGCGTCTGTGTCATGAGTGCGTCGACTACATCCTGCCCAGCCACGTGAGCATCGAGATCGGGCACCAGGTCGTGCTCGACGAGCTCGGCCTGGTGCCGCTCTTCGACCTGCAGATGCGGCTCGGTGAAGGCACCGGGGCGGCGCTGTCGATGAGTATCATCGAAGCCTCCGCCCGGATCCTCAGCGAGATGGCGACCTTCGAGAGCGCCGGCGTCGCCGGCGACCCCAACGAGGCGGACGCGGAGCTGGCTCGGTGACGCAGGCATGATCCGGCAGCTGACACTCGCGGTGACGTTCCTCACGGGCATCCCGCTCAAGGTCGAGGGCGACGTCAGCCCCTCCGACCTGTGGCGCAGCATGGGCTGGTATCCGCTGGTCGGTCTGGCCATGGGCGCCGCGGCGTGGGGCGTGTACGCCGGCCTGCTCGAGTTGCTGCCCGGGCTGGTCGCGGCGGCGCTGGTGGTGATCCTTCTTGAGGCCGTCACTCGCGGGCTGCACATGGACGGCCTCATGGACACCGCCGACGGCATCCTCAGCGGTGCGCCGCGGGAGCGGGCGCTCGAGATCATGAAGGACAGCAATGTCGGCGCCATGGGCGTCGTCGCGGCGGTGCTGCTGCTGGTGCTCAAGGTCGCGGCCCTGGGCGCGCTCGCGCGCGCCGATGCCGCCGCGCCCCTGATCGCCGGCTGGTGCGCGGCGCGCGCGCTGCCGGCGCTCGACGTGTACGCGTGGCCTTACGCGCGCGCCGCCGGTACCGGCGAGGCGTTCACGCGCGAGCGCACGCTCGGTCCGGTCGAGCTCGCCGCCGGGCTGCTGCTGGCCGGGATCGTGATCGCCGGGCTGGTCGGTATCAGCATCGACGCCGCCGGCTCCTGGTACGCTGGCCTCGTTGCCGCCGTGCTTGCCATGGGCGCGGCGCTGCTGGTACAGGCCGCCGTGGCGAAGCGTCTCGGCGGCCTCACCGGCGACGTCTACGGCATGGGCATCGAGCTCGCCGAGGCTGGTGCGCTCGTCGTCGGCTGCGCGATCGTGAAGCTGGCGGGATGACGATGTGCCGACGACTCGTCCCCAGACCTGAGGCCGCATGAAGCTCTACCTCGTCCGCCACGGCCAGTCCACGGGCAACGTGAGCGGCACGCTGATGGGGCAGAGCGACCACCCGCTCACCTCGCTTGGCGAAGCGCAGGCGCGAGCGGCGGCTGCGCGGCTCGCGCCCCTCGGCCCGATGCCCGTCTACCACAGCGACCTGCCGCGGGCCCGGGCCACTGCCGAGTCCATCGCCGCGTCGTGGGCAGTCGGCGATGTCGCCGCCGCCGCTTCGGCCGCCGTCGGCAGCGCCGCCGCCGCGGGTGCCTCTGCGCCGGCTGCCATCCTGGTCCCCGACCCGCGTCTGCGTGAGATCGACCTGGGCGACTACGAGGGACGCCCGTGGGAGGAGCTCGAGGCCGACGCCGGGCTGACCGAGGCCTTCGCCGCCGACCCGTACCGCACCGCGCTCCCCAACGGCGAATCCCTGGCCCACCTCGAGACGCGCGTCCACGCGGCGGTGTGCGACATCCTGGCCGCTCACGGTCTCGACGACAGCGGCGCCTTGCGCGTCAACTCGGTCGCGAACGCAGACGCGAGTGCTGCCGACACGGGCGTCGCCTCGACCACCGGCGGCGGCACCCCGTCGACCGGTTGCGGCTCCCCGTCGACCGGTTGCGGCTCCCCGTCGACCGCCGACGCCAGCGCCCTGGCGACCGGCTTTCTGCCGACCGAGCCCGGCGAAAGCGCTTGCCTCGTCGCCCACGACGGGCCCATCCGCGCGATCCTGAACCACTACCTGGGCGTGCCGCCGGAGAAGTGGTGGACCTTGTCCACCACCCACGGCGGCGTCTCCCTGCTCGAGTTTGCCGGAGGGTGCGTCACCATCCGCTTCGTCAACGCGACCGGCCATCTCGCGGGGCTCGAGGCTGACGTGTACGTCCCGTTCGACGCGGAGCAGGCTGTAGATCTGTCGGACGGCGACGGGCCTGGCGCAGCCGAACCCGACGCCGTCGGCTGATCCCCCGCCTCTGGCGACTCCGTGCTCTTCGTCCCCCACGACTGGCGGCTCGCGCTCGCGACGGTGCTGCTCGCCGGCCTAATCGACGTGACCCTCGGCGAGCCGCCCAATGCCCTACACCCTGTGGTCTGGATGGGCTGGCTGATCGGCGCCCTCGAGCGGCGGCGCCCGCGCGGCCGGCTCCGCGCCGAGTTCGCGTACGGCGTGGGTATCGTCGTCGTGACCGCCGGCGTGACGGCCGGCGCCGGCGTACTCCTCACGCTCGCCCTGGACAGGCTGCCCTGG
>JBBQFA010000054.1:0-11136 GCA_038321515.1 Thermoleophilia bacterium
TGGCGCCGATCCTCGTGACGCTGCTCCTCGCGCTGATCGTGATCGGCTGGTTCGTGACGCAGGAGCGTATGCGTCTCGCCGCCCTGACCATCGGCGAGAGTGAAAGGGAATACCGCACGGTGCTGGAGACCATGCAAGACGGCTTCTACAGGGTCGACGACCAGGGCGATCTGCTCATGGTCAGCCCGTCGTTCGCGCGGATCTTCGGGTACGCGAACGCCGAAGAGGTGCAGGGGCTGAACCTCGCTCGCGATTTCTACGAGGACCCTGAGGACCGGGCGGTCCTGCTCAAAGCTTTGGCCGCCGGCGATGGCGCGATCACCGACTACGAGATGGCGCTCAAGCGCAAGGACGGAAGCGCCATCAGCGTCTCCGCGTCGAGCCACTACTACCGCGACGCCATCTGGGTCAAGCGCGGGGTCGAGGGTGTGCTACGCGACGTCACAGAGCGCAAGCGCTCCGAGAAGGCGCTGGCCGAATCGGAGGAGCGGGCGCGCCTCCTGCTGCAGTCGGCGGGCGACGGCATCTTCGGCGTCGACCGCGAGGGCCACGTCACGTTCATGAACTCCGCCGCCGAGGAGATGCTCGGCTGGGCGGCGGCGGAGCTGCAGGATATCGGCATGCACGACGCGATCCACTACGCCCGCGCGGACGGCAGCCCGTACCCCATCAGCGAGTGTCCGCAGCTCGCGGCTTACACCGAAGGCGTCGAATGCCGCGTCGACGACGAGGTGCTGTGGCGCAAGGACGGCACCGCATTCCCCGTCGAGTACATCGCACGGCCGTTGCGCAAGGACGACGCGGTGACCGGCGCCATCATCACCTTCCGCGACATCGGCGAGCGCCTCGAGGCGGAGCGGGCGCTGCGGGAGAGCCGCGACCGCCTCGACTTCGTACTGCGCTCCGCCGCAGTCGGGGTCTGGGATTGGGACATCGACCCCGACGTCGCCCATTGGGACGACACCATCGTCGACCTCTACGGCCTGCCGCCGGGTGTGCTCGAGGGGCGTTGGTCGGCCTTTGACGCGTGCATCCACCCCGATGACCTGGACGCGGTGGAGGCCGCCGCCGCTCTCGCTATCGAGACCGACGTGCCTTACGAAGCCGAGTTCCGCGTGATCCACCAGGACGGCACCGTCGCCTATCTGGCGGAGCGGGGGAGAGTGCGCCGGGACGATGCCGGCGCGGCGGTGCGCCTGAGCGGCGTCACCTGGGACATCACCGAGCGCCGGCTGACGGAGGAGGAACTGCAGTTCACCCAGCACATCGTCGAAGAGGCCGCCGATGTCGTCTTCTGGATGACGGCCGGCGGCGCCTTCGTCTACGCGAACCGCACGGCTCGCGAACTGCTGGGCTACTCGCTCGAGGAATTCCGCGCCATGACCATCCACGAGGTCGACCCCGACTTCCTCATGGAGCGCTGGCCGGAGCACATCGCGGAGCTAGAGCAGGCCGGGTCGCTGACCTTCGAGACGCGCCATTGCCGCAAGGACGGGGTCGCCATTCCCATGGAGGTCACGGCGATGTACGTCGAGTTCGGCGGCGAGGCCTATGACGTCGCCTTCGCCCGCGATATCAGTGAGCGGCGGGCGGCCGAGGTGGCGCTGCGCAAGGCCAAGGAGCAGACCGATGCGGCCAATCGCAACCTCGAGCACGCGATCACCCGGGCCAATCATCTGGCCCTGGAGGCGGAGGGGGCCAACCTGGCCAAGAGCGAGTTCCTCGCCAACATGAGCCACGAGATCCGTACGCCGATGAACGGCGTCATCGGGATGACGACGCTGCTGCTCGACACCGGCCTCGACTCCGAGCAGCGCGATTACGCACACACGGTGCAGGCCAGCGCCGAGGCGCTGCTCGTGATCATCAACGACATCCTCGACTTCTCGAAGATCGAAGCCGGCAAGCTGGAGATCGAGACCCTCGACTTCGACCTGCGCACGGCGGTCGAGGACACCTGCGATCTGCCCGCCCTGAACGCGCAGCAGAAAGGCCTCGAGCTGACGCTACTCGTCGAGGCCGGTGTACCGGCGGCGCTCCGCGGCGACCCCGGCCGCCTGCGCCAGGTGCTCACGAACCTGATCGGCAACGCCATCAAGTTCACAGACGATGGAGAGGTGGCGATCTCGGTCGCGCTCGTCTCCGAGACGGACGCCGCGGCGATGCTCAGGTTCGCCGTCCGTGATACGGGGATCGGCATCCTGGCGGAGAAGCTCGACGCTCTCTTCGAGGCGTTCACGCAGGCAGACGCCTCGACCACGCGGCGCTTCGGCGGTACCGGCCTCGGCCTCACCATCTCGCGCCGGCTGGTCGAGCTGATGGGCGGCGAGATCGCCGTCGAGAGCGAGCCCGGCGCCGGCTCGACGTTCTCCTTCACTGCCACCTTCGCCAAGCAGGATCGTGCGGCTCTTGCTGCGGTGGATGAGGACTTTCAGCCGGTGGACGTCACCGGCATCCGGATCCTCGCCGTCGACGACAACGCGACCAACCGCAGGGTCGTCGCCGGTATGCTGGATGCTTGGGGTTGCCGGCACACGGAGGTGGATGGTGCGGAGCCGGCGTTCGAGGCGCTCCGCGCAGCCCAGGCCGAGAGGGACCCCTACCCGGTCGTCATCCTCGACATGATGATGCCGGACGTGGACGGTGAGACCCTGGGCGCCGCGATCAAGAGCGACGCGGCGCTGGTGGACAGCAGCCTCATCATGATGACGTCGATGGGCAGTCGCGGGGATGCGACTCGTCTAGAGGGCCTGGGGTTCGCCGCCTATCTCACCAAGCCGGTGAAGCAGTCCCAGCTGTTCGACTGCCTCATGGTCGTGCTCAATCGTGGCGCGGCGGCGAACGGCGCGGCGGCCACGCCTCGGATCATCACCCGTCACGCTCTTGCGGAGCGCGAGAAGCGCCACGTGCGCATCCTCCTCGCCGAGGACAATCCCATCAACCAGAAGGTCGCCCTGAAGACGCTGGAGAAGATGGGCCATCGCGCCGATGCTGTCGCCAACGGCGTCGAGGCCCTTGCGGCGCTCGAGGAGCGGCCCTACGACCTCGTCTTCATGGACGTGCAGATGCCGGAGATGGACGGGATGGAGGCGACGCGCCGCGTCCGCGACCCGCGGTCCCCGGTGCGCGATCACGCGGTGCCCATCGTGGCGCTGACGGCGCACGCCATGAAGGAAGACCGCGAGGCCTGTCTGGCAGCCGGCATGGACGACTATCTCTCCAAGCCGCTCCAGGCGGACAAGCTGGCGGCGGTGCTGAGGCGCTGGACCGGGCGCGAGCTGGCCGGCGAGCTATCGGTGGGGCGGACCCGCACGTCCGCCGGCCAGGAGCCGTTGGTCGAAGCAGCGCCGGTCGAATCCGCCGCCGTCGAGGCCGTGGTCTTCGACAAGAGCGTCCTTCTCGGCGTCCTGGAGGGCGATCGCGAGGCCGTCGACGAGATCATGGCCGAGTATCTCGTCGACGCGCCGAAGCAGGTCGCCGCCCTGCGCGAAGCGCTGGCCGGCGGCGACCCGGATGTGGCGCGCCGCCAGGCGCACTCGCTCAAGGGCGCCTCTGCCAACGTCGGGGCCGAGGCGCTGCGCGCGGCGGCCTACGAGGTCGAGAAGGCCGCCGCGGCGGGCGACCTCGCCACCGCGGCGGAGTTGACCAGCCCGGTCGAAGATGAGCTGCAACGGTTGCAGAAGCATCTCGCCGGGGCAGATGAGGTGCGATGAGAGTACTTATCGCAGAGGACGACCTCACCTCGCGCCTGCTCCTGAAGAAGGTGCTGGAGAAGTGGGGCTACGACGTCATCGTGACGACCAATGGCGCGGAGGCGTGGGAGCTCCTGCAGTCCGACGATGCCCCACGACTCGCGATCCTTGACTGGATGATGCCGGAGATGGATGGGGTCGAGGTGTGCCGCAGGGTCCGCACGCGCGAGACCGTGCGGCCCCTGTACCTGATCCTGCTCACCGCCCTGGGGGACAAGGACAGCGTCGTGACCGGCCTGGAGGCCGGCGCCGACGACTACGTGGGCAAGCCCTACCATCAAGCCGAACTGCACGCCAGAGTCAACGTCGGGCGCCGCCTCGTCGAGGCGCAGTTGGCCCTCGAGGTGCAGGCCCGCACCGATGCTCTCACGGGCCTGTTGAACCGCGGCGCGATCATGAGGTGCCTGGATGGCGAGCTGGAGAGGGCCGGTCGTGAGGGCGGCGGCCTTGGCGTGGGGATGCTCGACATCGACCACTTCAAACGGGTCAACGACGCGCACGGGCACGCTGCCGGCGACGCGGTGCTTCGCGAGCTGTCGCGGCGCATGGAGTCCGTCCTGCGGCCCTACGACAGCTTGGGGCGCTTCGGCGGGGAGGAGTTCCTTATCGTCGTGCCGGGAGCCGGACCGACCGAGCTCTCCGAGGTCCTCGAGCGCCTGCGGGCAGTCACCGCCGCGGCGCCGTTCGCCGCCGGTGGGCACGACCTCGTTGTCACCGTGAGTCTCGGCGGCGCCATCTGCGCCGGGGAGTCGGCGGACGCGCTCATCGCCCGCGCCGATCGTGCCCTGTACGCGGCAAAGGAGCAGGGCAGGGACCGGGTGGAAGTGGCTCCGGATGGTGCCGCCGGCTGAGGCGGCGAGTGGCGAAGGACCGCCGCCGACCAGCGGGAGTCGCTCCCTGTCAGCGCAGCGGGTGCCGCATCAGCTGCAGCGTGTCGGCGATCGACGCCGCGTTGACTGTGGGGCGTCGCCGCTCGGCGGTGAAGCTGCGCAGGCGCCCGGCGATCGCGTCGCCGCGCAGCGCGATGAGCTCGACGCCGATACCGGCGAGGAGACGCTCGCTCTCGCTCGCCGCCTCGCCCGGCAGGCGCGCGCCGAGCAGCGGCAACTGCAGGGCGTGCGCCGCCGTGAGCGCCCATGCGACCCAGTCGTCTTCGAGCGTCCCGGGCCGGTAGAGGCAGAGCGCGCTCGTGCAGCGGCGCAGGCGTGCCAGCAGGCTCTCACGGATGATCTCGCCGCGGACGCCGGCGAAGGGGCTGCTGGGGACGCCCTCGTCGAGGGCGAGTCCGCCCGCGATCTGGAGCGAAGTGGTGAGCGGGCGCACGAGGTGGGCGTCGCCCGCGGCGAACGTGAGAAACACTCTCGGCTGGCTTGCTGCAGACTGACGCATGGAAGCTCCCGCTAGCTTCATACCAAGGTGTGCTTCGGCATGTTCGCCGCTGGTCTGCAGGAACCTGTGTAGTCAGGGCTGGCGCACGCCGTAGAACCGGCGCATCGAAGGATCCAGCGCGACGCTCGCGATCTCGATCGGATCCCAGCGGATGAGCCCGCAGCGCCGGGGTATAGGCGAGGCGGTTTGGGGAATCGTGTCAGCACACGCTCGATGAGTGAGACCGTGGGGGATGAATACGTCATGCCGTATTGCCGGAGCTGCGGGAAGCAGGTCACGGAGGGCGCGCCGTTCTGTCTGTCATGTGGCGCGGCGCAGGCCGTGGGGGCGGCGGAGCCGGCGCAGCCGGCCGCCCCGCCAGAGCGGGTCGCTTCGCCACCTGCGGCTTGGCCGCCGCCGGCCGCCCCGGCACAGCCGCCGGTGCAAGGCCCGCCACCGGAGTGGCCGTCGGCGCCCGTCGGCGCCGCGCCGCCTCCGGGCGAGGTGCAGCCACCGCCGGTGTACGCTCCGGCGCCTCCTGTCTACACGCCCCCGCCTTCGATGTACGCTTCGGCGCCGCCCCCCGGCGCCGCACCTCCCGGCTACGCTGCGGCGGCAGGCTACGCAGCGCCGCCGGGCGACGTGCAGCCGCAGATCTACGCACCCGTTGCCGGGCAGCCCGCGGGAGCGGCTTCGCCGCCCGCGGCCCAGGGCGGCGGCCTGCCCGGCTGGGCCATCGCGCTCATCATCGCGGGCGTCGTGCTGCTCGTCGTGGTACCGGTGTTGCTGTTCATCGCGCCCTTCTACTTCGTCAGCAGCGTCGTCGAGAACGTGGCGCCGATCATCAACGAGCAGATCGACAAGGCCAACGAGTCCGCCGCGCGCTCGAACGTGCGCGCGATCGAGGTGGGGTTGCAGACCTGGGCGGTCGACCACAAGGGGACCTATCCGGCGGCGATACGCGTCACCGCCGAGGGCCTCGGCGCGACTGACGGCGGCGGCTACCTCGAGAGTTGGCCCTCGAATCCCTACGACGGCGGCCCGATGACGCAGGGGACGGCGCCCGGGCAGTTCACCTACGTTCGCGGGTCGCAGGGCGAGTCGTTCACGCTCATCGGTTACGGGCAGAACGGCACGGTGCTGATCACGCTGCCCTGAGGCCGGAGGCGAAGGCTTGACTGGGCCGGACGGCTACGCCGCGGCCGCCGTCAGCGGATCTGGCGGCGGTCGCCTTGCTGAGCGGCGCCGCCGGGGCAAACGTGCGTCCGGTTGCACCAATCTATCCAAGCTGCCAGACTGCCGAATCCAGTTTTGCTGTGAACGCGAACCAAGGAGGCCCCATGCATCGAGAGACGTCGCACGGCGTACGCCGCATCCGCTCACTGGTCATGCTGCTGATTCTTGTGGTGGCCATTGCGATCAGTGCGGCGCTCGTGACCGCGAATGCCAATGCTCTGCCGACGTTCACCACCGGCTCAGGCACAATCCCGGCCTGCGCCACTTGCCACGACAAGGCCGGGACGCACAGCAAGGCTGGCCACGCGGCCGTGTATCCGACCTGCTCCAACTGCCACGTCAACGGCGACACATCGGTGCCGCCGACGCCGGCCAAGTGCGGGGTTTGCCACGGCCAGGTGGCTGTCATCCTCACGTCGGCGCAGCACGTGACCACGGGCTGCGGCACCACTGCGGGCTGCCACGGTGTTCCGAGTCCGACGCCGACCGTCACGGCCGTCGCGACGACCGCCTCGCTCAAGGTCGCTCCGACGACGATCAAGCTCAGGAAGACCGTGAAGGCCACCGGGGCCGTGACCCCCGCCGTCACGCTCGCCGGCAAGAAGGTCGCGCTCAAGGCCGAGATGAAGAAGGGCACGAAGTGGGTCAAGGCCAAGACCGGCAGCGTCACTCTGAGCGCCACCGGCACGTACAAGTGGACCTACAAGCCCCTCAAGAAGGGTTCGTATCGTGTGACGGCGAGGATCGCCGCCACGAGTACGTACAAGGCCTGCAAGTCCAAGGTGAGAACCTTCAAGGTGAAGTGAATCCAGAGCCGGCCCTGAGGGCCCCTCGGCGTTTCGGTCCCCGTCGACGCGCCGCGGATGCGCGAGCGGGTGTGGGGCGAGGCTGGGAGCAGGCCGGCGCGGGCCGGGGCTTGAGCGTCGCCGGCGAGCCGCCGGCCTAGACGTCGACGGAGTCCGGGGCCTCGCGCGGGTCGGCGAACCACTCGGTCTCGGTCATGCCGCCTTCGGCGATGACCTCGAGCGGCAGGTTCAGATACTTGCCTGTGGCCTCGACGGCGACGGTGCCGTCGGCCAGCACGATCTCGCCGCTGCCTTCGAACAGGCGGCTGGTGTCGCGCGTGATGCGCGCGAGGCAGCGGATCTCGCTATCGAGCGGTACCGGCTTGCGGTACCGCACCGTGAACTCCGCGGTGACGCCCCACGCGTCCGGATGGGCGATCCTGATGGCCCGGCCGATGGTCTCGTCGAGGATCGCCGACGAGATGCCGCCGTGCAGCCGGCCGGGGTAGCTCTGGTGCTCCTCTCGCGGCGTGAAGACGCCGAGCAGCTCGGGGCCGGCACCCTTCTCCGGCGCCAGCTCGTAGAAGCGGGCGTGCAGCCCGAACGGGTTATCGGCGCCGCAGACGAGGCACATACGGCTGATGTATTGGGCGCCTTCGACGCGGCGCGGCGGGCGGGACGTGGTCATGTCGACCATGATACGCGAGATGGCCGCGTGACTCGCGGCCCCGAATCGGGGAAGCTTGTACGGACTTGTCCTGCCCACCGGGGGAGCGGCGCGTGCGGATCCTGATCGTCGAAGACGCGGTCAAGCTCGCCTTGGCCCTGAAGTCGGGCCTCGAGGCCGAGGGCTACGCAGTGGACGTGCTGCATGACGGGGGCGCCGCGCGCCGCCGCTTCGCGGCCCGGCGCGGCGCCCCTGCTGCCTCCGACGCTTTCGGGCAGCTGCCCTACGATCTGCTCATCCTCGACGTGATGTTGCCGGGCGTGGACGGCTTCACGCTCTGCCGCGAGCTACGTGTGGTGGGTCTCACCGTGCCGGTGCTCATGCTCACGGCTCGCGACACCACGGCCGACAAGGTCACCGGCCTCGACAGTGGGGCCGACGACTACCTCGTCAAGCCGTTCGCCTTCGACGAGTTGCTGGCGCGCATCCGGACACTGCTGCGCCGGCCGCGCCATGCGCTTCCGCCGACGCTGAACGTCGGTGCGTTGCGCCTGGAGCCGGCGAGCCACGAAGTCCGGCTCGCCGGCGACCCCCTCGCCCTGAGCGCCAAGGAGTTCAGCCTGCTCGAGCTCTTCATGCGGCACCCCGGCGAAGTGCTCAGCCGCGACCGCATCCTCGACCACGCCTGGGACGAGGAGTTCGACTCGTTCTCCAACATCGTCGACGTCTACGTCGGCCGCCTGCGGCGCAAGCTCGACCGGCCTGACGGCTTGGTTCGGCTGGAGACCGTGCGCGGCGCCGGCTACGTGCTCCGCGCCGGCGAGACGGGCGGGCCGGATGGCTGAGCCTGCCCGCCCCGATGTCTTCGCTCGCGCCCGCCTGCGTCTGGCGGTCCTCTTCGCGGCGCTCGTCATCGTGCTCGTCGTCGTCTCCAGCGTGTTCATGTACCTGACCGTGCGCACCGACATTCGCACTGCGGCCACGAAGAGCTACGGCGACGGCGAGACGGAGCAGGAGTTCGTCACTCGTTCTCTCGGTTCGCTGCGCTGGCAGCTCGTCGTTGTCGACGCGGTCATCGTCCTCGTTGTCGGCGTAGGCGGCCTCCTGTACGCGCGGAGCACGCTACGGCCGATCCGGGAGAGCGTGGCGGCGCAGAAGCGGTTCATCGCCGACGCCTCGCATGATCTGCGCACGCCGCTGGCGATCATGAAGGCCGAGTTCGAGGTCGCGCTGCGGCGGCCGGACCTGCCCGAGCAGGCACGGCCTGTGCTGGCGAGCGGTCTCGAAGAGGTCGACCGCATGTCAGGTATGGTCGACGACCTGCTGACCCTGTCGCGGATCGACGCCCATCAGGAGGTGCTGGCCCGAGAGCCGCTCGACCTGGCGGCGCTGGCAAGAGAGACCGTCACCGAGCTCGGCTCGCTCGCGGCAGCCGCCGGCGTGACGCTGCTGGCCGATGCGGACGGCGAAGCCCCGGTCGTCGGCGACCCCGGTCACGTTCGGCGCGCTCTGCGGAACGTCGTGCGCAACGCGATCGAGCACTCGCCGCCGGGCGCCGCTATCGACATCGCGGTGCGGCCCGCCGGTGCGGGCGCCGAGGCGGTCGTGACCGACCGTGGCGAGGGCATTCCGCCGGAGGTGCTCGCCCACGTGTTCGACCGCTTCTACCGCGGCGACCCGGCGCGCTCGCGCGAGCGCGCCGGGTCCGGCCTCGGTCTGGCGATCGCTCGCTGGGCGCTGCGTGAGATGGGCGGCGACCTGAGGGTCGCGAGCGAAGTGGGCGCCGGCACGAGGGTCACGCTCATCCTGTCGGCCGGTTGAGGCCTGCCGCGAGCCGACGACGGGCGTCGCATGCTCGCTCCAGGCAGGCCACCACCTCACGCCGATAGCGCCTCGATGCCCTCCAGCACCATCGGGAAGCCGCGCGAGGCGCGGATCGTACCGCGGCCGCCCACGATGAAGCCGTGGTAGCCGGCGAGCCGCGAGATCCGCTCGAGCAGGCGACCGCCTGACACGTACAGCGCGGTCGCCAGCGCGTCGGCGAACGCCAGGTCGTGGCCGATCACGGTCGCCGAGAGCAGACTGGTGACCGGCTCGCCGCTGTGCGGATCGAGCATGTGAGCACCGCGCTCGTACGAGCCCGACGTCGCGACGGCGCCGGGCCCCTCGAGTTCGGCGGTCAGCAGGATGCGGTCGGCGGCCAAAGGATGGCGGATCCCGATCCGCCAGGACTGGCCGGGCGCCGGCCGGCCGTAGACGGCGATGTCGCCGCCGGCGTTGATCATCGCCGCCGGCACGCCGGCGTCCCTGATCTCGTCCAGCGCGCGCTCAGCCGCCCAGCCCTTGACCAGGCCGGTCGGGTCGACGCCGCCGGGCATCGCCCACGGGTCGAACCAGTTGTCACTCGCATCGCGGGCCCGGCGGCAGAGCTCGAGCACGTCGGCGACCTCTGACGGCGCGTCCCCGAGCTCGATCTCGCCGCGACGCAGCCTGCTCACCGGGCTGTCCGGCTTCCACGTGCTGAAGACATCGTCCGCCCAGCGGAGCTTCGCCTGGGCGCGCTCCAGGGCGACGGCCGCGATCTCGGCGCCGGAGGCGCCGGCCCTCGCGGCCTCCGCTGGCGCGCCGCCCGAGCTGCCGCGACGCGGGTCAGTCGTCGTGCTCCTGGCCTCCCTGAGGTTGAACGACACGACCGTTCCCATTACCTGTTGCGAGGCTTGCATTGGGTCCTCCCTTGAGTTGATCGAGCGCGGCCTGCAGCGAGCGCGAATAGGCCTGGCTCGTGTACGTGGCGCCGGAGACGCCGTGGATGGGACCACCGTTGGATGCCAGGGTCTGCTGTTCGAGCTGAGGGATGACGCTGTTGGTGATCTGCTGGCTCTGCGGACCGTGCAGGTTCATCTTGGCCATGCCGACGCTGACGAGCTTGCCGTTCGACGCCGTCACCTTGACCTGGATGCTGCCGAGGTTGCCGGCGAGCGACTGGTCGCTGCCGACGACGGTCTGGGCGCCTTTGACGTTCGGCGTGCCGGTGGTGAGTTTCGCGGCCGCTGCCTGGTTGCCGCCGGCCCCGGCTTGAGGCCGGAAGCTCACGACGGAGGCCAGGCCCGCCGCGGTGGCGACGATGACGAGGGCTGAGCGTTTCATGATCGATTCTCCCTTTGGTCCGATGGTCTGGGCCCCGCCTAGAAGGCGAAGTCCTCGTGATGGATGCGCTCGCCGGGGACGCCAAGGCTGCGGGCCGCTTCGATGACGCCGCGCATGAAGCCGCTGGGGCCGCAGACGTAGACGTCACGGTCGGCGATGTCGGGCACCAGCTGGTTCAGTT